>JAAZJE010000043.1 GCA_012800515.1 Clostridiaceae bacterium | reverse complement strand
CGCTCTCCCTCTAACCACTGTTGATAATGTGGAGCTATTTGTGGATAAACAGCTTTATACTACGATAATTACTCCTTTTCGACGGTGTAAAATGTATAAAAATCTCCTCTTTGTAAAATCTCTGTAACCTACCTGTCACATAAACTCAGCGACTCGTCCGGGACCGATTGTTATTATTGCGACGATTTTCGGGTCGGCGTCTATTCCTTACCGCGCCCGGAACCGTACCGGACGGACGCCTGGCTCCTCTTTCTACTCCCGGAGCCGCACCGGACGGGCGCTTGCCTCCGCCCTTAGCCGAAGCTGTGCCGAGCGGCCGTTCACGGCGCGGACGGCTCGGGCGACGAGCGCGAATCTCCTGCGGGTATTGACGATAATACTGGAATAAGGTGCAACGCACCATACCGTTATACAGTTTACGTCGCTGATCGGCTCGATAGCCGACAACGGTTTCAAAATCCTCATCGGCGGTAAAAAGATAGAGACGAATCCCCGCCGCACCGACACCTTCGGTAAAGAGATTACGCGTTAAATTACGATAAATTTCCTCAACGGCGGCCGCCTGCATCAGACGTTCGCCCCAGGGCGGATTGGCCATAACCAAGCAGCGCTCCATCCCTGTCTGCTTGTGTATATATTTCGGCTTTAATTCCGTGGCGTCGAGAACCCGCCAATCAATCCAGTCTTCCACGCCGGCGCGTTCGGCATGGAAACGTGCATGTTCCAGCACACCGACATCAATATCACTGCCGATGATCATCGGACGCTCCGGCGGTTCCTGCACAATTGCGGCCAGGGCCTCCGCCCGTGCCGTTTTGAAGGCGGCAGGATCCAGATAAGGCCATTCCTCGCCGGCAAAACTCCGATCCAGTCCCGGAGCCGTGTTGCTGAGGATCAGCGCCGCCTCGATCGGTATCGTGCCGCCGCCGCAGAAGGGATCCCAGATCGCTTCGTCACTGTTCATCCCGCCCAGTTCCTCTCGTCGTGCCAACAAAAGCATTCCGGCCGCCAGAGACTCGCGTAGCGGTGCCATCGTGTTGCGGATACGATATCCTCTTTTGTGCAGACCGACGCCGCTGGTATCGATCAGCAGACTGCATTCGTCGTCAATGATTGCGAAATGCACCCTGATGCGGCCCTTGAGCGGATCTTCCTCCAGCCGCGCCGTCTCCGGCATATTACGCGCCCGCAGAACACTCCGGACAATCGCCTTCTTTATAATTGCCTGGCAGGCGGGAACCCCTTCCAGACGCGAACGCCGCGAATAGCCGCGTTCAATATGAATAAAATATCCTTGGGGGCAGAACTCATTCCACGCCAACGAAGACGTTAAAATAAATAATTCGTCAAAATCCGGGGCCGAGCCGTGTCCGACTTCAAGAAAAACCCGCTCGCCGGCGCGTAGCCCGATATTCAATCGGGCGATATCGCGCGAAACCGTCCCGCGATCGTCGCCGGTCGTCAGATAAACCATCCCGTCGCGAGAGGAGATCGCCTCTTCTTCATATCCCATCCGGCGCAACTCGGCCGCCACGACGGCCTCCATGCCCAGTAATACCGCTATACCGATTCGCATTATTTCTCCGCTTACACAACTACACTATTCGGGCTACTTCTTTTTGTGACCCTGTTCATTGTTTTTGCGCTGAAAGTGACGGATCAGACCGACAACAATGAAGATTACAAAAGGAACAAGAAAGGCCGGCCTTGTGGCATCTCTGGTCAACAGAGACAGGCCCAGCAAAACCAGAAGTATCCGCAGTGAACGACTATTTCTTATCCAGCGGAACGGCGCGCGGAGAGAATTTAAAAACATCAGCCAAAGCCGATCGAACCAATTCAAATTCGCCCATTCCTCGGCCGTGTATCCTTGATAAGTGCCTCTGCTTCCGTCGGCGTAAGTGTCGCGATAGGGCGGAACCCCTGATTGTGCCCCGTGTTCTCCGCTCTGCTCCGAATCCGCTTCGTCACCCTTCTTACCGTAATAGTTGTTAAAGACGTATACGGTGGCTTTTTCCTCCGAAAGAGGAGAGCCACAGTACTCACAGTACTTGGACGTACTTTCATTATTAGCACCGCAATTTACACACTGCAAAGTCGCACCCCTCCTAACATCGTCTCGGCGCGGAATCTCAGCGGGACACCGCTCCCTATCCCAAAACGGCTATGCCTATCATGCGGGAAAAGCACATAATAGTCAACTCCCGAGGGGCGGCAGGAATCTCCCTTTTACAGTTGCTTTCCGGGACTTTTTGTGGCACATTATACGCATCAACAACAGATTTAGGAGCAATACTATGAGCAAAACTTTACGTATGCTGATGATCGGTGCCCACCCGGATGATTGCGACATCCTGGCCGGTGGCCTCGCCCTTAAATACATCCGTGCCGGACACCAGGTTAAGTTCATCTCTATGGCTAGCGGCTCGCGCGGCCATCACGTGTTGTCGCCGGTTCAAACCGCGGCACGCCGCCTTGGGGAGACAGAAAATGTCTCCGCCCTAACCGGTATCGAGTACGAGGTTTGGGACATCCCCGATTGCGAATTGGTTGCCTCCCTGCCCAATCGTGAGCGCACCGTCCGCGCCATCCGCGCCTATAAGCCCGACGTGATTTTTACCCACCGAATCAACGACTATCACGCCGACCATCGCAATGCCGCCCAGCTGGTTCAGGACGCCGCCTACCTCCTGATCGTGCCACATTACTGTCAGGACACGCCTGCTCTTTCCGAGATGCCGGTGATCATGCATTTTTTTGACAACTTCCGCAACCCGCCTTTCCAACCCGACGTTGTTGTTGATATAGATGATGTGATTATCGACAAATATCGGATCTTGGATTGTCACGTTTCCCAAATGTATGAGTGGCTACCCTATACCTACGGATCTCTCGAACAGGTGCCCGCCGATCCGGAGGCACGTTTTGAATGGCTGCAGAGCCCGCGTCTGCCCGAACTCAATCGTCCGCTGGAACTCGGCGATTTTCCCTCCGAGCGTGTCACACCCGTATCGGAGTTCCGGCTCGCCTTGCCAGCCGTAAAATACCGTGAAGATTTGTTGCGCCGCTACGGCTATGCCCCGCGCTTTGCCGAGGCCTTTGCAGTCTCGGAATACGGAAAACAACTTACCCCCGACACAAAGGCCCTGTTCTTTCCCTTTTAAAAAGACTTGCCCATGCCGGAACTGCCCGAAGTAGAGAATCTGCGCCTCAGCCTGCTCCCGGCCCTGGTCGGCGCCCGCCTGAACAGGCTGGTCGTCTATCACCCGGACGTTCTGATCAACCCCGGGGAGCTTGATCCGGTCGGACATATTTGTCTGGATATTCAGCGCCGCGGCAAATACCTGCGCCTCTGCTTCGATAACGACCTAGTCATGGAGGTGCACCTGCGCATGACCGGACACCTGTTGCTCAGACTGGATGAATCTATCCTGCCGCCCTCCTATCCCCACTCCGAACATATTCACGTCGGCTACGAATGGGAAAAGGACGGTCGAGCTTTCCTGCTCCTTTATCAGGACACGCGCCGCTTCGGACGCATCGAATTAATCTCACATACCGATCTGGATGCCCGCAGTACGGGCTCCGGCAATTTGGGGCCGGAACCCTTTGCCGATGAGTGCAATGCGGATTATCTTTGTCGCCGTGCCGTCCGCCACAGTCGTATGCCACTCAAATCCTTTTTGCTCGACCAGAACGTTATTGCCGGACTCGGCAATATTTACGTCGACGAAATTCTCTTTGCCGCCCGACTAAATCCGCTCCGTCCCGCCGCCGAACTCACCGTAGACGAAGCCGAGCGTATCGTCAGCCACATGCGCCGCATCCTTAAACTAGCCATTGCCGCCAAGGGAACAACCTTCCGCGACTATGTCGACGGCCACAACCTAAAAGGCAGCTTCCAAGAACAACTCTTTGTCTACGGACGGGGCGGCGAACCTTGTCGGATCTGCGGTACGACTTTGGCCAATGCGCGCATCGGCGGACGCAATACGGTATATTGTCCGACCTGCCAGCCCGGCACGGGCGCGGTACAGGAATCTCCATAATATTTCTTTGTCGCTTTTTGTCGAAAAAAGGTAAAAATATCCCCGCTCGACGACGGTCATAATAAGCTCATTCGCAAAGCGAAAGGAGCGGCGTATGGCTATTGGGGGATATCGTATCGGCACGGAGCAACTGTTTCTGCTCAATTCTCTGCAACTGTTTTACGGATTGCTGCTGGCGGCGGCCGTCGAGGATCGGCGTTCGCTGAGTATCAGTAATATCTGGTTCGTCCTGATCTGTGCTTTTTCGGTTTTGCAGGCCGTATTTCTTTCCGCCGAGGTTTGGGAGTTTGCGTACCGGATTCTCTTCCGTGCGGCTTCGGGCCTCCTGGCCGCCGCTCCCCTACTCGGTCTTTATATGGCGCGCCTGCCCGTCGGCGGCGGTGATCTCAAAATCGTTTTCGCCTGGGGCTTTTGCACGAGCTGGCAGGCCGCCTACGCCGCCGTGTTTTTCGGCATATGTCTCAAAATAATCTGCACCGTCGGCGAAGCTGTCCTTGCCGCGGTTCGCAGTCAAAACTCCCGTCTCTCTTTGTTCCGAAGCCGGGCACACCGACATTTTCCTTTAGTGCCCTGGCTGTGTTGCGGCGTACTGTTCAGCGCTTTCCTCCCGCTGACCCGCAATTTCTTAATGGCGTAGAAATGGAGAAACAGAAGATGAATTTTAATCCCGCCGAACAGCAGCCCGCCGATCATCCGATTCTGAATCTCAGTTGTCGCAGTTCACGTACCGACAGGACGGCAACTCTGCTAGAAAAAATCCGCGCCGACCATTCGGTTCCCGAAATGGAATTCAACTTCCCGGGCTACCTGAGTTTCCCAATCCTGGCTGAGGCTATTCCGACGATATATCCCGCCGTCCGTCGCTTGCGCCGCGATACCAACTGTCTGCCCCGCATTCTCACCATCGGCGATCCGGTATCGGACAGCAACGCGGTCTCATCGTACCGTTCCTTCCAGACAGAACTTTGGCGGCGCCGGCAGCGACAAAATCCGGCGGCAAGGCCGGAGGACTTCAATCTCAGCTACCGCCTGATTGTTTTACCACGTACCGTGAACGACCGACGGTATTTGGAACAGCTCGTCGAACAGCTCCGTCAGCGCCTGCTCTGTGACATCTTCGTCGGTCAGATCTATTTCTTTGTCAATGAAACCCTCTATATCTCTCCGATGGTCGAGCGCGGTTTCTTTCTCGCTACTCCGGTCGACGAAGCGGAGCTGAGCCGTAGCCTGCACACTGTCCTACCGCAAGGCTATACCGAAACGCGGCTGACGGATAAGCAGTATATCCTCTGCCGTAGTTTTGACGATCTGGGCATAATCAGCCGGGAACAGCAACCTTCATTTGCCGGACTTCTCCTCGGCAATCAAATTAAGTTAACATATTCGCGGAAGACACTGACGCGCCATTCGGGCGTCAATGTCAGGGTGACGATTTCAACGGAAAATAATGATTATTACTATCGTATCGCTATGGTATCAACCGAGGCCGAGGTGCATTCGCTGCTCAGACGGCAACACCCGCTACCTTTCACCTTCTGAAGTCGGCACTTCCAGCTTGACGAGAAAATTTTCCATCGCCTGCATGAGTATCAAATTGGGACTATCGGCATACTCGGCATCGAAGCCACCGATAAAGCGGTTCCACTCCTCTTCGGGGATTTTCGCCACATCCCCGTATTCCTCGGCCATCTCTTTCTGCCTCTGATACTGGCGGTAGCGATAAATCAGGGCATTGTCGGAAAGGAAAGGGGTATGCCCGGTATCGGGCATGACATAAACCGTGACCCGCGGAGTCGAGAGCGGCAGAGCGAGCAAACCGCCGCGCGTGTAGGCCCGACGGAGCAGGTACATTATATCCGGGCGATTGCGCCGACGAGGTTTGGTCTCATACTTTCCCGTTCGGTACAACTCTTGAGCCGAACGGCTGGTGGTCCTCAGTTCTTCCGATTCCGTCGCGGCGGCGCTATAAATTTCCTGCAGTTCGAACTCGGAAAGATCTTCTATTCTTTTAGCCTCGCGTCGCAGTTGCTTGAATATCTGCTTTTGCAGGTCCGGCAAGAGCTCATAGCCGAGGTTCCCCGTCGAATGCGACGAATGGGTGGAGACGGGCACAGACAAAACGGTACCCGGTATCGATTGGTCCCCGACGTCCGGCTCCGAAACGGGACTGCCCTTTTTCTCCGGCGGGTAGAGTTCCTCCAACGTATCCGAGCGACGCCTCTGTTGTCGATAGTCACGCCGGAAGGTCCGATAGGCAATGCTCCGCCGCAGGGAAACCACCTTGTCCATCATGCCGTGAAAAATAAGCACCGGCACATCCGCGGCCAAAACACAGGAACTGGCCCGAATACCCGTATCACTTTGGAAAAGCAGACGGCGGCGCATATAAAATGCAGGTGTGAACAAATGCCACATTCGTCCGAAGCGTTGCACTCCCTGCTCGACAATAATATCTCCGGCCCGATCGAAGCCGCTTATAGAAATAACGCCCCTGATTCGGGGAATGCCCGGCATGCCGAGAATCGCACAAACCGCATATCCTCCCCAGCTGTGTCCGGCCAGAATCGGGGTAAAACGACTCAATTCCTTATGTTCGGCGGCAAAACTCAGGGCGGCATACAGGTCGCGCGGCGCCTGCTCCAGCCCGATCAGGCCTTCACCCTCACTACTGTAATAGCCGGTATTGTCGTAGCCCAAAACTACATATCCCTGCGAGGCAAACCAATAGATCAGCGACAGATAATCGCTGTGTCCGCCGGCGATACCGTGACAAAACACCACCAAACCGCGCGGTCCGACGCCCGCATCGCCGTTCGGAGCCGCTTCCGCATGCTCGGTCGGCTCGACACCGAACCGCTCCGGCTCACTTAGCCAGGGATCGCCACTCACCGCACAGGAGAGCGGGTCGGCGATCTTAAAGTTTACCCGTTTCAGCCAGTAGAGCCCGCCGCGCAGGATCATCTTCTGATCCGAGCGAAAACTTACGTACTGATAATTAAGCTGCGGGAAATCGTTCACATACCTCAGGCGCAAACTACCCTGTTCACGCACATCGCGCCGCGATCCGAAAGCACGATTGTAAATATTGTCGGCAACTTTCAGTGAAACCCGCTCCGCAGGCGAAAGCTCGGTCTCGTCAACCTTAGCCGAATCCGCACCGTTCATTACATTTTTTTCCATTGTATCCACCTAGGGATTATTGCTCTCGAAAATCTTCTCGCCGGGCTTTAACATCCCCAATTCCCGTCGCGCCTGTTCCTCAATCTGCTCGCTGCTATTAAGTTCGATCTCCTGCGCATCCAGACACCTGCTCTCGGCAATTAGCTTGTCGTATTGCTGTTCGAGTTCTTTTCGCTCCGCCGCCACACGTTCCGCCTCGCTGCGCTGATTCAAAATGATCCCCAGACCGGCGGCAATCAGCAGAACCAGCACCAGAGCCAAAAATGCGCGCACCCACATACCGCTCCGGTTGCGGGGCTTTAATTTCGGTTTATTCCGCTGTACGGCTTCAAATTCCATCTGTTTATCCCTGTATATGTGATCATTGTATACTATTCCGGCAAAATTTCATACATCTCCGCCGCCAAATCCTTGCGTGAAGAGGTTTGTATTTTCAAGACCCTTACCTTGGTCTGTCCAGAGGCAAAAATTAAAGTTATCACGTCGCCGACCTCTACCCGACTGGCGGGCTTGGCGGTACGATCATTGATCAGAACGCGCCCCGCAGAGCAAACTTCGTTCGCAATAGTGCGCCGTTTGATCAGGCGTGATACTTTGAGATATTTGTCCAGCCTCATTTTTTACCCTTTCGACTCTCGTTTGCCTCTTCTCTCTTGGCCGCGCGCCAATAATCCTCTTGGGTCTCCGGATCCAAATCCTTCAGATTCACTCCGTCCGCCGCGCAAAGCAATTCCATTCTTTCAAAGCGATCGACGAACTTACGCGTCGCCGTAGCCAGCGCCGCGTCGGCATTGACCCCCAAATGACGGGCCAGATTGACTGTCATGAAAAGCAGATCGCCCAATTCCTCCGTGCAGGCGGCCGGATCGCCCTCCGCCGCGGCCGACTTCAATTCAAAAATTTCCTCATCGAGCTTCTCCCACATATCGGAAACATCCGTCCAGTCAAAGCCCGGTTCGGCCGCCTTTTTCTGCACCTTGTGGGCGCGAATCAGCCGGGGCAATTCCGTCGGTAACGCACGCATGCCCGCACTAATCGGCGCATCCGTCGTTTCTCCCGCGGCAACCTTTGCCGCCTCCTTATTCTTCTGCCATACGTTGAGCGCCTCGTCGGAAGTCGCCGCCCGATCGGCGCCGAAAACATGCGTATGCCGTGCAATCAGCTTGCGGCACAGACCGTCAACTATGTCATTGAAATCGAAACTCCCGTCCGCTTCCGCGATTTGCGCCTGGAAAACCACCTGCAGGAGCAGGTCACCGAGTTCCTCGCGAAAATTTTTCCAGTCCCGCCTGTCCAGGGCTTCCACGGCCTCGGCCGCTTCCTCAAGAATATTGTTGCGAATCGAAACTGCCGTCTGAGTCTGATCCCAAGGACAGCCCTCCGGACCGCGCAAATAGCGCATAATCGCCGCCAGGCTCTCCATTGTGTACGGCGGATCCAAAAAACTCCGCTCTTTTTCCGTCACCTGTCCGCTCGCCAAAAAGTACCCCCTCGGCCCGTTAGGCAATCTGTAGCGCCTTGATTTGAAAGCGCTCAAACAACACCGGCTCCAGAAACTGCTCGGCGCTGAAAAAAGTCATCCGGAAGCGGGCGAACTGCGCGGTATTGTTCCGCTGCCAGACCGGTACCGGAATCTTCATAGTCGCACACAACTCAACCAGAGCCTGCGTGATCTCTTTGTGAAAGCCCGCCGCCGGCGAATCCACCTTTACAACTTGGCAATCAACCGGGCGATTGCCGATAAAGAGCTTTCCTTCCAGCCTAATCATCCGTGTCGTCGTCAGAGTCGCCCTCGTTATCTTCCTTGCCCCGGCGGAATTCGGCCCCCGCGCCCTTGACAAAGAAGGCTTCTGTTCTGACCTGTGCCACGTCTAAAAACGCGCTGCCGATCTCCCGCTCGGAAGGCGGAATCTCCAACAACTCGGGGTTGATCATGAATTGATCGAAGAGTTTGAGGGAGCGAATCAGATAAAAACCGTCGCAAATCCGTTCATCGATGCTGAAACAGAGATCGATCGCCCGCCGCCATTCCACGCCGCCGTCTTCGGTCTTGAAGGGATGCTGATAGGCCCGCCCGATCGTAATAAAGACCGAATTTGTACCGAACTCATACAAATGATGGAACGTCGCCTCGGCCCCTATCGAGCCCAAATGCGAGAGGAAGATTGATGAATAGAAAGGCAGGGCATCGATCAGCGATTTGGGCATCAGGCCGTGGAAGTCGAGGAAGCGCAAAAGCCCGGCCACCATACGGATCAGCCAGCGCGGTGCCTTGACGAAGAGGCGAATCAGTTTGTCATCCGTTTTCAAATTGCCTTTCTTCAGATCGTAAGTGTGCTGGCGCATTTTCTTGCTGATGTCGAAAATCGTGTCGTCCTTATCCAGCGGCACCTTGGCGATCGACTCGATTGCATCGTCACTCAGAGTCTGCTTGACCGCATAGAGAATTTCGTACTTCTTATGTTCGTAAATCCGCCGTCCGGCAATAAAGCGGTTGATTCTGGGACGCAAATAGAGAACCTGCAAAAGCGCCGCGACGATCACATTAAAAACCGTGATGCGAACGCCCTTCTTGCGTTGGGCCACAATATAGCGCTGAAGCGGCTCCAGGGGCAAAGTGCGTTTGTAGTAAATCACCGATTCATTGCGGGTACGCATCAGATACGGCGTGATATGCTGTAGCGGATCACCGTCTGTGACCAGGTTTCCATCCGATCTTTTCTTGCTGAAAATCATATTTACCTCCGTTTAGGTTTTATCTTATCTTCTTGGTCGTAGCCTAAAATGCGGCCAGCGTCGAACCGGTCAATATCGGATTCTCAGCCTGAATGAACTCAAGGTAACGACCGTCATGGCGATATATCGTCTCGTGAATATGGCGCTCCAAAATATAGCGGAAGCCGTGCGACTTGTAAAAGGTGGAGCCGTCGGCGCTGACCGCCGCCGGACGCGACGGGTCGGCACCCGCACCGGTCAGCCTCAGCACACCACCGAGCTGAATGCAGACCAATTTGGCAATTCGCTCATACATTTCCGTGATAATCAGCCGGGTCATGACCCGATCCCGATCATCGTGGCACAGGGCGGCATAATAGTTGTCGCCGTACGGATAGAGTAGTGCGGCATCAATGTATTTGGTTCGCGGCGGCGTATCGACGGCGGCCAGAGCGGCGCGATATTCAGCCGACAGAAGATCGGAATTCTCCGCCACAAAACGCATCAGGTACAGTGAAAACAACCCCTGATACTGACCGCCGACCATTTTCTCGAAGACGTGGTCTCCGGGTATCGACGTGCCGGCGTCCAACTCGACGTCAACTTCGCTGCGGACTCGCGGTATATAACAGCCCGACTCCAGATTAACCGCCATTGTGTAGCGATCCTGCGGCGGCAGCAGTTTAAAATATTCCCCCGATACCATACAGGCCATATTCGTTCCGGTGCCGAGTATATAGCCGATGCAATTATCCATATTTCGCGCCTGACGAATTCCCAGACCCGCCAACAAGGCCGCCACCGTATCGTTCAGCACCGAAATGCGCAAATCTTCCGTACGCCCGGCGGCGCGTAAGGCAACTCTGATACCTTCGCCCAGCATAGTTCCGATCAGGCCTTCTACTTCGACCTCCTTGCCCAACGCCAAAACGAGACCGTCGCGATTCGGCATGATTTGCGTCCCGTACGAAAAACAGAAGCCCAGATCGCTCACCTCGCCCATGTCCAGGAGCGGAATCAGATATTCGGCCACCAGGCGATAAAATTCTCTGCTGTCAACCTGCGTTTCGCTACCCGGCATACGGTAATTGGCAAAGCCCTCCACCACCAGTTCGAGATCCGAATTAAAGTGTGTGCGAGCCACGCGGATATTGGTGCCGCCGGCGTCGATAATCAGCGCCGGACGATCAATCGGAATGGTCTCACCGACACTGATATATGAAGGCAACATGAACAACCCCGCAGAATTTTTTCCGGACAGCCCGTTAAGCATGGATTGATAAAAATGTTCGCTCTCCTCCCGGTAATCGAAACAGTCCGCATGCAGATTATGCCGAAGCAACAATTCATCGAGTTGTTTCTTTTCGTTTTGATACATATCTATCTCCATTCCGCAAAGGAATAGTCGCACATCTCCTCCATGGTAAAACCCTGAACCGGGATACTCACCACACAGCCATTTGCTTTGGCCGAAGCGTAAATTGCCAAAATGTTTTCTACCGCCTGCACCGCACCGAGCGCATCCGCCCGGACTTCGACCGACTTATCCGCCAACGAAGCCGCCCCTGCATAAGAACCATCTGCTTTACGCATATCACGGATGATCGCCTTAGCCAGATCCGTATAAATTGCCGTATGCGGATTGATCCAGCCGCGTATCATCAGACCCAGCCCGTTCTCCCGCCGAGCACGCCACTGAGCGGCGAGGATTCTACACCGTTTGCCCGCCGATGTTTCGCTGTGGATCTTAAAATACGGACGCTTGCCGCAAATACCGGCGATAACCGTGCCGTTTTCGCAATGCAGGGTAAATTCGGCAGTCTTCCTTTGCGGAGAGGTGGCCGTCGTGCCGAGAATTTTCACCATTGTGCCCGCAGCCGTATGTCCGATCGCCATACCGATATCCTCGGCCTCTATATCGTGCGCCACCCGATCAATCTGACCGCCGACACTGACCAGCGGTGAATCCAGCAGATAGCAAAGCAGGTCCAAGGCATGTACCGTCTGATTCATCAGGGCGCCGCCGTCGTTGCTCCAAGTACCGCGCCAGGCCGCCTGATCATAGTATGCCTGACTATGTCCCCAACAGACGCTCAATTCGGCAGCCAGGGGACGTCCCCATACGCCTTGCCCCAAAGCTTCTCTAATTTCGTTCACCAGGGGGAAATAGCGGTAAATATGCCCGGTCGCGATCAGACGCCGACGCTCTGCCGCCATTTCAATCAACTTGTAGCCTTCGGAAGGAACCAGAGTGATCGGTTTTTCGATAAGGAGATCCGCCCCCGCCGCCAAAGCCTCCGTCGCCAATTCATAATGACTGCTGCTGGGAGTATTGATCGCAACGATGAAACGATCAGCCTTCTCCCTCGTCGCTCCGGCTTGCCGCTCAACACGCGAAGCGAGATACTTACCCAGCGAAGCGAAATACGGCAGCTCTCGCACCCGCTTTTTCGGCAATATATCCCGCAATTCCTCCGCGGCCATCCGATTCGGATCAATCAGAGCGGCGGGGATCAGATAGCGGCGGTTATCCGTAAGCGCTCGCAGATGTTTTCGAGCGACTCGCCCGCAACCGACAATGGCGACCTCGAGAGGCTTGATTTGATCTGCAAATTTTCTTGTCACTTATTTATTCATCCTTATCGCAACTCGCTCCGTACGGCTGATCTCCGTAATCAGGGTCGGTTACTCCTAAAGCGATGGGGCGTATACTTGCGGTTATTGTCCCGCGCCTGCCAGTACAGTTCATTGATCTTGCGGACAAATATTTCCTTTTCATCCTCAGTAAGGTCATCGCTGGCAAAGAGATTTCCGATTTCAATCAACAACTCATCGGCCGTCCGCTCTTCCTTGGTGTATAGATAATCAGACTCAACAGCAAGCAAATAATCCGATGACACCTCGAAAATTCGCGCAAATGTCGCATAAATACCGGTTCGGCGCGGCAACATTTTGCCTGATTCATAGTTCTGTATTGTCCGAACGCTGACACCGCATTCAT
>JAAZJE010000042.1 GCA_012800515.1 Clostridiaceae bacterium | reverse complement strand
GCCTTCGATGGGACTGTCGCCCTTGCTGGTGCAGGAGATATTCCGGGCTATCAACAATGTGCGTAGCGAAGGAACGACGATACTGCTGGTTGAACAGAATGCGCGAATGGCGCTGTGCATTGCTGATCGGGCTTATGTGCTGGAGACCGGCAGAGTAGCTATCAGCGGCAGCGCCGCCCAGCTACTGGGCGATGACAAGGTGCGCCGCGCCTATCTCGGCATAGTTGACTAAGCGGCGGTTGCCGCAGGCATCCCGCCAATGTAGATACAGCTGTTGGCGCCGTCTAGGACAGCCGACGGATGCAGAGGAACGGATGCATATATAAGGGCAGTGGTTGGAGTACAATTGCTGTCCTTTTTCTTGTGCCCTCCGTGGGGCGTAAATTGTCGAAAAAAAGAGGAAAAATCCGCCGGGCCCCGGGCTTAGACTGAGCGCGGAGGTGATGATATGGCTATTTCAGCGGAATCGGCCTGGGTTCTCCCGGTGGCGATATTGATCACGGCGGCCATGGTTGCGACTGTACCGCGGATCATGACGGATCACGAGGCCTTGGTGAGACGGGAGGCGCGCTTTGCCGATGATATGCGCGACAACTCGAGTCTTTATGAACGGACGTGGCGCGATTATGCGGGACACGAGTTGGGCGAATACGATGTTGTTCTCGAGTCGAAGTACAGCGCTCCGCGGGCTTCGCCGCAGCGACTGACGCAATGGAGCCAGTTGGCGCGCGATTTGCTGCGCGGACTGAGGCACAATCGGATGGATACGGCAGATCGGAGCTCGGAGCGCAGTCGTCTGGAATTATTGAAGAGCGGGGAATGGGAGTGGCTGTTGGAAGGCACGGGAGATCGCTTAGCGGGTGGTGGGTTTGAATTGCTGCCTGGAGGCTCCCCATGAGACGGATTGCGGATTATTTGCGGCGGCCGGTCTCTCTTCCGCGGCGGAGCGCGGATCGTTTCGACGGTTACCTGCGGCGGGCCGAACCCGGCGGGCTGAGTCTGTTTCTAGCCATTGTTCTGGCGGCGGTGGTGGCTTTAACGGCGGTCTGCCTGCCGATTCTGATGACCTACAATCGCCGCGTCATTATTGAACAGGCCATGAACGGACAGTTGGCGGTCAGTCAAGCCTCCTATGACCGCGGACTGTTGGAGCGTTACGGCCTGCTCGGCTTGCGGGCGAGCAAGGTCAATACGGATATCCTTAAACAGCATTTTCGTGAAGAGGATACGCGTTATTATGCCGATTTGGAGATCAAGGCGGAGCCTTATATCGACGCCCTGCAACCGAATCTGCTGCTGCAACAGATTACGCAGTTTATGAAGCCGCGCTATCCGATCGAATTGATCAAGCGCCTGAAAGGAGCTTTTGAGGGGCAGCGCTACTCGGCGCAACTGACGCAACAATATTTACCGAACCTGGTGAGCGGACTGAAAGCGATCGAGGCACATGTGGACGCGATCAATCGCCTGCCGGGCGTGGCGGCGGATCCTTCTCCCACTTTATTGGCACTGTCGGGTAGCGGGGCGGGCAAAGCGGGCGGAAGTGTTGCCGTCGCAAAGGTCTGGCCGCCGCAGTTTTCGTACGATTCCGGGCTTGCCGCCGCCGAGTGGTGGGGGATGGCCGCCAAGGAAGCGCCGACGGCTTTATTCCGTGTGGTACGTAATTTGCGCCGTCCGGCGACGGATTTCATCCTACCGGCTCCACAGATTGAGGGTATGCATCTGCGGGCGGACGGCGGAGCGATTTCGCAGGCGAATATCCATCATTTGTGGATGGCGGGACTGACCGGATTGACGGGCTGGGAATTGGACGGCGTGCTGGACAGAAACGGAAAGTACGTTTCCGGCGAACAGCTGGAGAGGTTGCGGGGCGTTATGGAGGGCGGATTGGATCAGGCACAACTGGCGGAACAGGTGCGACACCAGTTGGAACACTATACGGCGGCGGCCGGTGCGGCGGGGCGGGAGGAATACGCGCGCCTGCTCGAGGAGCGTCACCGTTTTGCGGAATTGGCATTGGGCGGGTCGAACTCTTCCGGTGCGGGCACGGATTTGGAACCGTCGGCTTCGGAAGAGGAGATTCAGGAGTTGCTGGCCGAGGAAATACGACGGAAGTTTCAACCTTCGGCAGAGGCGCAGCTGATGATGCTTAATATGTACGAGGCGATGGGCTACAGCATCAACGATACGGCGTTGCCGGCGGAAAGGCAGATTCTGAATCCCGAGCAGTTGAATGTATTTAATGAATTTCGGGTCGCCTGGGCGGATATGATTGCCCTGCCGATGCTGCCGCCGGGAGAGATCGAGGCGGCGGGCGGGAACTGGACGAGCGCGATTTTGGATATCGTCAACAGCCTGGATCGTTTTCTGGATTATCCGGAACCGGCCTTTATGGAGGAGCTTTTTCTCAATGAATACATTGTCGGTCTGCTCAGCTCTTTTGCTCAACCCTACGGCGATTTGGCTAGGCCGCAGACGACGACTTTGCGGGGAGATTCATGTACCAAGCTGAAGTCGGCCAAGATCGGGGAGGTCGAGACGGTTTTACTCGGCAAAATGCCGGATTTTTTCAATCGCGGTGTGATCAAAGGGGTTCTGTCGCTTTTGCGGACTTTTCATCAATATGCGGCGTTGCGTAGCAATCGCGGGCAGTGGATGATTCTGGAGGGGAAGGGATTGGTTGCTTCCGTGGCAGTGACTCTGATGAGTTTCGGGCAAATTCATATTCCACCGCAGGTTTTTACCGAAGTTCTGGCCTTGGTTGAATCTCTACGCAAGGGGATCGGCGATATGCAGAAGCTGATGCGGGGAAATTCGGTCGTGCTGCAGCCCGGGATTCGCCTTTCTCCGGAGGTAAATTATGCCGATTATATGCGCTATTTACTGATTTTAACGCCGCGCGAATGGCGCCTGCAAAGGCTGGCCGAACTGATCGAACGCAATCTCAACGGGACTTTTTACGACGGAGTACGAATCGAGGTGGCGGTCGGTGAAAGCAAGTGCCGCGAAATTTATCGAGTATTGGGAGGGTATCGGGATGGAAATTAGGAACGGTAATACGCTTTTCCGGCGGCTGTGGCGGAAAGACGAGGCGGGGATGACATTGGAAGCCGGGCTGGTTTTTCCGATTTTTATGCTGGTGGTTCTGAGTTGTCTGATTCTCATCGCCGGACAGTCCGCGCGTCTGGTCTGGCGCGGGGCCTGTCTGCGCACGGCGGAGGAGCTGGGGTTGCTGACGGCACCGCTTTCCGTTCCGGAATTGGCAAATGTGCGGAACAATCTGATTAATCGCCTGCTTCGTGAGACGGGGGAACTGGCTCCGGCCAAGGAGACGCTGTTGTGGTCGCTGGAGGACTGTTGCGATACGTTGCTGTCGGCACCGTGGTTACGGCGGCGGGTCTGCTGGTGGTGTATTCAGACTGCCGGAGCGCGAAGTCCGCTGTTGAAGCTGATCAGTATTCCTCGGCTGGCGGTCAATGTGGACAGGAAAGCGAATGCGATTTGGCTGCACAGTTCGTATGAGTTGGTAACGCCTTTCGGAAAGCGGCTGATGAAAGAGCGGGTTGCGGCGGCCTGCTGGCAGGCGGCGGAGGAGAAGGCAAAACCGGCTTTGGAGGAGCGGGAGGAGAAAAAGCCGAATATCTGGCATTTGGATAATTTTACCCGCGGACAGATGTTTCGTGAGGAGATGGGCGGAAATTTGCCGGCGAGTTATCCGGTGATTGCCCGCTTTGCCGGCGGAGAGGCGAGAATGATCAAAAGTATTGACCTGAACCGGCCGACTTGGAGTTCCGATCGCGATTTGGAGAGTTTTGTTTTGCGGAAGGCCGACGAATTGGCGGATTTTGCGGGGACGGATGAGCCCTGGGGCTCGCAAAAGGTATTCATTCGTGAGGATGAAATTATGCATCGGGTATTGCTACTGGTTATTCCGGGGGATGCGGCGGAGGGGCGGAAATCTTTTTTGAACGGTGCCGTGCGGGCCGCCTGCGCCGCCCGGGGTGTCGAGCTACAGGTGCGCGAGAGCGGGGAGAGTCGTTTGTCGATCGAAGTGCCGGAGGAGGATGCGGCGGCCGCGGAGGAAGATGCGGCGTAGGAGAAGGATTGAAACGGAGGATTGAAATAATGAACTGTACCTATGCAACGGCGCGCCTTGCCAGTTAGAGGCGGCTGGGCTAAAATTAGCGCAAGCGCGATGCTCAACCGCGGTCGCTGTCCGTCAGAGAGGGGGAGCAGTAAACGTATGGTCGGTAGGCTGAAAAATCCCGAAACGGATCGCCTGTTCGAGGCGATTCTGCAACTCGATTCGATAGAGGAGTGCTACGCTCTCTTCGAGGATTTGTGTACCATAGGCGAGGTGAAGTCCATGACGCAGCGTTTTCAGATTGCCCGTCTTTTGGCGCAGGGCGCGACGTATGCGGAGATTTCCGCTCGAACCGGAGTAAGTACGGCAACAATCAGTCGCGTCAACCGCTGTCTGGAGTACGGCGCGGACGGATATCGTTTGGCTTTGGATCGTCTGGCCGCAGCGGAGCCGGATACGGCGGAGGAAAAGGCGGCACAGCCGCTTGCGGCGGAATAACAGACGATGATTTTGACCGGGAGTAGAGATGGGTTTATTCAGTAAGATTTTCGGAACGCGCAGTGAGCGCGAGATACGTAAGATGCGTGGTCGGGTTGAGGCCACCATGCAGCTGGAAGAAAAATTCAGGAATTTGAGCGATGCGGATCTGCGGGGGCAGACCGCATTGTTTCGTGAGCAGCTGGATCGGGGCGCCACGCTTGAGGATCTGCTGGCCGAGGCCTTTGCCACGGTGCGCGAGGCGTCGCGGCGGGTGCTGAACATGATGCACTACCGCGTGCAGATCATCGGCGGTATCGTCCTGCATGAGGGCAGAATCGCCGAGATGAAAACCGGTGAGGGTAAGACGCTGGTCGCCACTCTGCCGGTCTATCTCAATGCGCTGGCCGGCCGAGGCGTGCACGTCGTGACGGTCAACGATTATCTGGCGCGGCGCGACTCGGAATGGATGGGCAAGATTTATCGCTACCTGGGCATGGATGTCGGCCTGATCGTGCACGGACGCACGAACGATGAGCGCCGCGAGTCCTATGCCGCCGATATTGTTTACGGAACGAATAACGAGTTCGGCTTTGACTATCTGCGCGACAATATGGTCACGTCACGTGAGAGCATGGTGCAGCGTGAGTTGGACTTTGCGATTGTCGACGAAGTGGACAGCATTTTGATCGACGAAGCCCGCACACCTCTGATCATCTCCGGGCAGGGTGAGGCCTCGACGGAAATGTATAACCGCGCCGACAGCTTCGTCAAAACTTTGCGGGTCTGGCGGATGACGGAGGCGGATAAGGACGCGCTGATGACCGAAAGCGGCGACGATGCCGACTATATTGTCGATGAAAAGGCGGGTACGGCGGTTCTGACGAAGCAGGGGGTGGCCAAGGCCGAGCGCTGGTTCAAGGTGGAAAACCTGGCCGACGAAGCGAATTATTCCCTGCAGCACTATATAAATAACGCTCTGAAGGCGAACGGTACGATGCACCGCGATCAGCAGTACGTCATCCACGACGGCGAGGTTGTGATTGTCGACGACTTTACCGGACGCCTGATGTTCGGGCGGCGCTACAGCGACGGCCTGCACCAGGCGATTGAGGCCAAGGAGCATGTCAGGGTCGAGCGCGAGAGCAAGACCCTGGCGACGATTACCTTCCAGAATTTTTTCCGCATGTATCGCAAACTCTCCGGCATGACCGGTACGGCCATGACCGAGGAGGAGGAGTTCCGGCGGATTTACAATTTGGACGTGGTCGAGATTCCGACCAACAGACCGATGATTCGTCTGGACAAGCCGGATGCGGTGTACAAGACCCGCAACGGTAAGTACAGAGCGTTGATAGAAGAAGTCATCAGTGCCCACGAGCAAGGGCAGCCGGTGCTGATCGGTACGATTTCCGTCGAGAAATCCGAACTCCTGTCGGAGATGTTCCGTCGGCACAACGTGCCGCACAATGTGCTGAACGCCAAGAATCATGAGCGTGAGGCGGAGATCGTAGCCCAAGCCGGGCGGATCGGCGCGGTTACGATCGCCACCAATATGGCCGGTCGCGGAACCGACATTCTCCTGGGCGGAAATCCGGAGTATATGGCGTTGCAAGATCTGCGCCGCCAGAGTTTTACAGAGGAGCTGTTGCAACAGGCCACGGCGCATAACGTGACAGATGACCAGACAATCCTCGAGACTCGGCGCAGATTCGCCGAATTGGAGAGGCAATATGCCGCCGAGACGCAGGCCGAGCGGGCCAAAGTGATCGAGACCGGCGGACTTTATATCGTCGGTACCGAGCGCCACGAGTCGCGCCGGATCGACAACCAGTTGCGCGGTCGTTCCGGACGCCAGGGCGATCCCGGAATGAGTAAATTTTATCTGTCGTTAGAGGACGATCTGATGCGTCTCTTCGGCGGCGATCGGATGCAGACGATTTTCTCGGTTTTGCGCGTCGATGAAGATATGGAGATACAGAGTCGGTTGCTGACCCGCACTATCGAGAGCGCCCAGCGCCGCGTCGAGGGACGCAACTTCGCCATCCGTCGCAACGTGCTCGAATACGACGATGTGATGAACCTGCAACGTAATCTGATTTACGGGCAACGCCGCGATGTTCTCGAAGGTCGCGATCTCAGGGAATACTATCTGCAACTATTGGAGGAACAGGTTGTCGAACTGGTGCAGCTTTACTGTTCCCCGGATGTTGCTCCTGAGGACTGGAACTTTAAGGGGATGCAGGCGGCGCTGTTCGATTCTTTCGGTGATGTGCAGTCCTTCTACCGTCTGGCGCATCTGCCGGCCGCCCGCGCCGGGGAGTCGGAGGAACTCGCGGCGGGTCTGCAAAAGGATGTAATCGCCAAATACGAAGAGCGCGAACGAGCCTTGGGCGAAGATCTGATGCGTGAAGCCGAGCGCGTGGTGCTCCTGCGCACGGTTGACGACCGCTGGATGGAGCATATCGACGCCATGGACGAGTTGCGTAGCACGATCGGAACGCGCGCCTATGCCCAGCATGATCCGGTTACCGAGTATCGCCGCGAAGGCTATGCGATGTTCGAGGAAATGAACAAGTCAATTCGCCGCGATGCCTGTCGTCTAATGATGCGGGCGAATTTTACGGTGCAGGCGCCGCCGAAGATGGAGCAGCGCCGGGTGCCGGAGGAAACGCAGGCGGAGCATCGGGAGGTTGAGTCTTTCGCGCATAACGGAGTCGCCTCCGGACGCCCCGAACGTCCCGAGCGCCCCGGACGTTCCGAACGTTCCGAGCGCCCCGGACGTTCCGAACGTTCCGAGCGTATTTCCGAATCGGCACGAGATGCCGACGGCCTTCCGGCCGGGGCGGCCGCGGTGGGCGGAAGTTCGCAACAACCGCTACGTCGCTCGGGCTTCAAGGTCGGTCGCAATGACCCCTGCCCCTGCGGCAGCGGCAAGAAATATAAGAACTGTCACGGTCGCAATTAGTTATGTCACATTTTCTGTTCGACGACATCACAGTAGTCAATCCGCTCAATAATGAGACGACGGAGGTGCTCCGTAATGCCTATGTTGCGGTGCGTGATGCGAAAATAGTTTATGTCGGTCGGGAGCGGGAAGCGGCTTTGGCGGCTTTGGAGCATCCGCTTGCGGGCTATGTCGAACCAATCGAGATCATCCCGGGTCGGCATCGACTGCTCGCGCCCGCTCTGGCCAACGCGCATAACCACATGGCGATGACATTGATGCGTAACCGTAGGGACGATGCGAATTTGCACGACTGGCTGTATAAACAGATCTTTCCGATTGAGGCACAGCTGACGGCGGAGCAGGTGCGCCTGGGAACGCTGGCGGCCGCGCTCGAGATGATTCGCGGCGGCGTCGGCGTGAGCGCCGATATGTATTTCTTCAACGAAGCGGGGATTTCCGCCCTGCTCGAAGCCGGTCTCAAGGCCAATGTCGCTCTGTCGGTTAATCCGCGGCTGACGGATGCGGAAACGGCCAGCTTTGAGATAGATGAAGCGCAAAGACAAATGGAACGGATCGCCGATTTCGGTCGGGGGCGGATTGTGCCGAGCCTGATGATTCATTCGGTCTATCTCTTCCCGGGGCCGCTATATGCTGCCCTCTCGCGTCTGGGAACAGAACTGAATATCGGGGCACAGATGCATTTTAACGAGACAATGCGCGAAGTCGAGGAGTGCTTGGATAAGTACGGCTGCCGTCCGGTTGAATTCGCAGAGAGACACGGCCTGTTCGAGCGGCCGATGGTAGCGGCTCACTGCATACATATGTCCGAGTCGGAGCTGAAAATTCTGGCCAAGCACGGGGTTCACGCCGTGCACAATCCGTCCAGCAATTGTAAGTTGGCCAGCGGTATGGCCGACGTTCGGAGTTGGCTGGCGCACGGGATCAACGCGGCGCTGGGCACGGACGGCGCGGCGAGCAATAACAGCCTGGACATGTTCCGGGAGATGCGGCAGGCGGCGTTTATCGCCCGGCTCGCTACCGGGGAGGCGGACGCTCTTTCTTCGGCGACGATCTTTGCCATGGCTACGCGCAACGGTTGGCGCGCTCTGGGATTTCCGAATTCGGGTCAAATTAGTGTCGGCGCGGCGGCAGATCTGATGGTGCTGAATACCGACCGCCCCGAGACAACACCGTTGGGCGATTTGCCGGCGGCGCTGATTTTCAGCATGGATCGCGGTGCGGTCACGGATCTGATGGTTGACGGGGAATTTCTCTATCGCAAAGGCGAGCCGACTACGATCGATGCGGAAAAATTAGGTTATGAAGTTCGGGCGGCGGCCGCGAGCTTAATAGGCGATTAGCTACAAAACAGACAGATCATAGAAAGAGAGTTCAATTAGAAATACATGAAAGATAAGGTGTACGTTGACAGGGAGATTCCTCGGTGGAAGGCGAATTTTCATATTCACTCTACCCGCTCGGACGGGCGCCAGGAGATCGGGGACCGGATTGTCGCTTATCGGGAAGCGGGCTACAACATTATCATGCCCAGCGATCACAACATTATGTGGAATACCGATGAGTATGATGAGGAGAACTTTATCACGATGCGCGGTTCGGAGGTCAGTCCGACCAACCGCTATGATAATCAGAGGTTCAACGCCGGGGGGCTTTGGCGCGTCTGTCACCATCTCTTGGCGATTTGGGATGAGCGCTTGGATCGGCCCTGTCCGTATGCGCATGACGAACGGCTTAATAAGCTGATCAGCCCCGGTATCACCAGTTGGAATGAATATACGCGTTTTTGGCGTGAGCAGGGCTTCTACATGATTTACTGCCATCCCCGCTGGTCCAAGGCAAGCGCCGAACATCTGATGGCGATGGAGTATTGCCAAACCGTTGAAGTGTACAACCATGAGTGTCGGATCGCCACTTGTACGGGTTATTCCGAGGTGGAGTGGGACTACTGCCTGAGCAATAATAAGCGTTTCTACTGTTGCGCTACGGATGACAGCCATCGTTTTGTGCCGCTGCCGAAGCCGGAGCTATCCGGGGGGTTCACGATGATTCAGGCGCCGGTGCTGAGTCGTGTCGCAGTCAGTGAAGCTCTGGATAGGGGTGATTTCTACGCATCCGAAGGCGGACCGCAAATTCTCGATTTGCGTGTTCAGGGAGGGCGTATTCAGTTGCAGTGCACGCCGGCAAGGGAGGTTCGCTTTGTTTCCGAACCGGTCTACCACCGGGAAATCACGGCAAGAGAGCAAGGTGTTGATGCGATTATCGAACTTGAAATGGAAATCAAGCCCAAAACACTGTTTATCCGCCTGGAGCTGATCGGCTTTGACGGTGCCAAGACCTGGTCGCAACCGATTTTCCCGGACGACCTGCTCAGAGACAACGAGCTGGGAGATTAAAGCGAGTCGTGCGAACGTGTCGAGCGTCGGCTCTGCGGCGAGCGCGTACGATTGCGACTAGTACGGAGTGCCGTAGTGCTTGACAAGTCAAATTGAGCGCGAAGGGCAACTTGTGCCTTGACAAGCGCTTTACTTCGGGGTAGACTGCATAGCGTAATTCGGGTGGTTAGCTCAGCTGGTTAGAGTACCTGCTTGACATGCAGGGGGTCGTTGGTTCGAGTCCAATACTACCCACCAAGCAAAACGCCGCGGGAGTCGATGCTGCGGCGTTTTTGGTGTTTTCTTTTTCCTGGTTATTTAGGCGTCGGTATATGATGTATCGTGCGGGGCGTCTTCGTTCTCGTCGGCGGCTACTTCCGGATTCAGGAACTGCAGGAGCTGCGGATAGAGTTTGGGAGCGTTTTTCTGCCAGTGGCGGCAGGCCTCCTCAGCCAGGGCGAGGGAAGGCCAAGTGACGATGAGATCGATGAGGGGACGGCCGGCTTCGTTAAGGGATAGGCGACTGGTAGGATTGCCGTCGGGAGAATACTCGGCCCGGGCCAGAACGGCGGCGTTTTCCTGCTGGCGACGCAGAATGTCTCGACCGCTGTGTTGTAGCCAGGCAACCAGAGCGGGCGGGATTTCGCTGCGCAAGGTTTCCAACACTTGTTTGCCGGTTTCCGTGATGTACCAGGCCGGTTGGGGAATGCCGGCGCCGTTAATATTTGCCGTATCGGGAGAGATGCGACTCAATAGGCCCGTCTCCACCAGCTCCGTGCTGGCTTCGACGTAGGTAAAGTAGTCGGTGTAGCACGACTGGAGGGCGAGCGTAATGAGCTGCCCGTCGTTGATGCCGGGATGTTCGTGAATGATGTATAGAAGCAGAACCTTAGGGACGACGATTCTGCCGGGAGATTCCGCGGCTCGCTCGGTCATGGATTGTGACTATTGGGCGGACGAGCTGTCGGTAGTGACGGCTTCGTCAGCGGGCAGGGGCTCGACGACGGCTTCGGGTGCTTCGCCACGGGCGGCACGTAATTCATCGAGAATGGCACTAAGCAGCTCGGTCTCGGTCGGCTCGGGGTCTGCCTCGGCTTCGGCGGCGGCTTCAGCGGCTTTCTGGCGCTCCTGCATTTTACTCATCGAGCGCACAACCAGGAAGAGGGTCAGACCGACCAGCAGGAAGGTAATGAATGCCTGGATCAGCACTCCGTAAGTGATGGCCACCTCGGGAGTTTTCGTAGCGGCATCCGCTGCGCGCAAGATGATTTTGAAAGATGTAAAATCAATGCCGGCGCTTAAATAACCGATGATCGGCATAAAGATATCTTTCACCAATGAGTTGACGACCGCTGTAAAGGCTGAGCCGATCGCCAGGCCGATTGCCGTATTGAGGAGATTGCCCTTGAAGACGAACTTTTTAAAATCTCCGAAAAAACGCATAAGTGTATACCCCCATTTATTCAGTGTTTGTTTTTGTTCCCCGCGTTAGCGTACTGCTTAGCGTACTGCAAAGAACATAACGTTGCGGTAGGTTGCGGCGTGTTTGAGCGTCTTGAACCAGCTGCTGCGCGCATAGGCCTCTTTTGTGCAGAAATAGTAGACGTTTTCCGCTACGTATCTGTCTTTGCCGAGGAGAGAGTCGATTCCGGCTCGGCGCACAGTGGCGCTGGGGGTGCGACGCTTCCAGGTACCCTTAGTCCAGGGTGAAAACTGACCGGGGGCGGTAATTACGGCACGAATTGAGATGTTGCTGCGACGGGCGCGGTTTACGATGACGTCGGCAAGCATACGGATTCCTTCGTACTCCCAGGCACCGCCGGCTTCGGCAGCGATAATTTTCAGGTAGAGGTCGAGGTCTTCATCGCTCAGTCCGCCGGGGTTGTTGGGGTTGCCGTTATTTTGGGCAGGCGCCTTGTTGGCTACGGGGGCCTTCGGCACGGGAGTCGGTCGCGGGCTTGGCGTTGGCGTTGGAGTGGGGTGGGCGAAGACGTAGATCAGAGCCTCGCGCTCCTCATCGGAATATTCGCTGACTGCCGGGATGCGGAGTTGCTGTCCGATCATGACGTAGTCGGTCCGCTCTAGGCCGTTGGCATGCAGGATCAGGGCTGCGTAAAGGGGGTCGTCGTAGTAGAGCTTGGCCAGGCGCCAATAGCTGCCGTCGTTATCACCGGTTACCGTGTGGGTGAGCGGGAGGGTAGGGGGAGTGGGAGTAGGGGTAGGAGTAGGCGTGGAAGTGGGTTTCGGTTCGAGATCAGTTAGGTCCGGCAAATTTGTCGGCGAAACGGACGGTGCTACTAGTTCCAGGTCGCCGCGGTTGAGGAAATCTAGCGGTTCGGGGAAGTAGTCGGAAAGCGGCTGCTGCTCCGTAGTCGACGGCGATGCATAGGTTTCGAGTATGTTATCAATGTCGGCGGAAATTTTACCCAGCAGATTTC
>JAAZJE010000041.1 GCA_012800515.1 Clostridiaceae bacterium | reverse complement strand
GGTTGTGGAATGGAAAAAGCAGTGGAACGATGAGTGGTTAAATTGGATTTGCGGCTTTGCCAATAGTGTTGGCGGAACATTGATTATTGGCAAAGATGATTACGGAGAAGCTGTCGGCGTAGCCAATGTTGATGAATTAATGGTCGATCTGCCGAACAAGGTACGGGATACTTTGGGTATTATTGTTGAGATTTATCTTGTCAATGAGAACGATAAAAACCTGTTGGAAATTAAGGTGCCGCCTTATCCTGTTCCCATCTCCTGTAAGGGAAGTTATTATGTTCGTAGCGGCGCTACGAATCAACGCCTGAGCGGTCATGCTCTGGAGAGTTTTATTCTGAACAAACGCGGTGTAAGCTGGGACAGTTTACCCCTGCCCGGATTTACGTTGCAAGATATCAGTGATCGAGCTATTGCACATTTTAGAAGGATAGCCGAGAAGAAGGGACGCATTCCGCCCGACTATCTGGACGAACCTAAAGAAATTCTGCTTGAGCGACTTGGGCTGATAAAGCAAGGTTATTTGACGAATGCGGCCATGCTTTTGTTTTCGGAAGATCCGCAAAGATGGCAGCAGGGAGCCTATGTAAAAATCGGCTTTTTCCGCAACCATGCTGACCTTGAGTATCAGGATGAAATCAGGGGGTCGCTGATTGATCAGATTGATCGCGTAATTGAAGTACTCCATCTCAAATATATGAAAGCAAGAATCACGTACGAGGGGGTCCAAAGAATAGAGCGCTATTTTGTTCCCGATGAAGCCCTGAGAGAGGCAATTCTCAACGCTATTTGTCGCAAAGACTATAGCCGGAGTATTCCCGTTCAGATCAGTGTTACGGGAATTATCCGCGATCCGCAAAATGGCACCCAAAATGACACCCAAAGTGACCCCCAAAATGCGTATCGACACAAAAGAGAAAAAATATCTCCGGAGGAAAGGCGGCAGAGCATAATCAGCCTGATAAAACAGAATGTGGGTATCACGAGGAGAGAACTGGCTGAAAAATTAGCGGTTTCCCCCAGGACAATAGCACGAGATATTGAGGAAATTAGAAACACGGTTAAATTAGAATATGAAGGCAGTGCAAAAGCCGGTCGTTGGATATTGAGAGACGATACGGATGACTAACGGTGACTAAGATGAACGTACTGGAATTAATCGGAAATACGCCGCTGATTAGAGCGGATTTAAGCAAAATTCACGCGGCAATCGGAACCGAGCAGGCGGGGAGTCTTTCGCCTGCGGCAGAGCTGTTTTTGAAGGCGGAGATGTTCAATCCCGGCGGTAGTATCAAGGATCGGGCGGCGTTGTTTATTGTGCGGGCGGCGGAGGCGAGCGGGGCTTTACCTGCTGGCGGAACGATTGTCGAGGCGACTTCGGGGAATACCGGAATCGGCCTGGCGCTGGTCGGCGCCGCTCTGGGGTATAAGGTCAAGATCTTCATGCCGGACAATATGAGCGCGGAGCGTCGCGCCCTGATGGCGGTCTACGGTGCCGAATTGTTTCTGACGCCGGCGGAGGAAGGCGTGAGCGGAGCGATCGCACGGGCCGAGGAATATATTGCCGCGACGCCGGGGGCGATTTTGGCGGATCAATTCAACAACGAGGCCAATGCGCGCGCGCATTATGAGACAACTGGCCCGGAGATTTGGACACAGACGGGCGGAGCGATCGACGTGTTGATCGCTACGGTCGGAACCGGCGGCACATTGAGCGGTACCGGACAATTTCTGCGGGAAAAGCACCCCGAAGTTGAGATAATCGCCGTCGAACCCGCGGCTTCGCCGTTATTGAGCCGGGGAGTGGCGGGCAACCACGCGATTCAGGGGATAGGGGCGAATTTTGTACCGAGCATCTTGCGGCGCGATCTGATCGACCGGGTGATCGCGGTGGAGGACGATGAGGCCTTTGCGGCGGCGCGGATGTTGGCGCGAACGTTCGGCATTTTTGCGGGTATTTCATCGGGGGCCGCACTTGCGGCGGCGCTGGAACTGGTCCAAAATGATGATTATGCGGGGCGGCGGATTGTCGCGATTCTTCCGGACAGCGGAGATCGTTATTTGTCGACGGAGCTGACCGCGGAGTAGAGGCAGCGGGAAAGCCGCGACGTTATGAGCGGAGGTGTTTCTATGCGATATGAACGGCATGGGGAATTTTATGTATTGCGCTTGGATCCGGGCGAGGAGATTGTCGCGACTCTGAGTGAATTTTGTCGCGCCGAAGGAGTGCGCTTCGGTACGGTCAGCGGTATCGGAGCGGTCAGGGAAGTTGTGATCGGCGCTTTCGATCCGCAGACGCATGTGTATCACTCGGCGGAACTGAAAGGGATGTATGAGATTTTGGCGCTGTCGGGAAATGTTACCGAGAAGGACGGCGAAGTCTATCTGCATCTGCACATTGTGGTGGCCGACGAGACGCATACGGCGCGGGGCGGACATTTGAATCGTGCCGTGATCAGCGCGACGGGTGAAATATTCATACAAGTGATTCCGGGTGCGATCGGTCGACGCTTCGATACCGGGATCGGGCTGAACATATTGGATATTTGACCACGGGCGACGGCGGAAACAGTGCCGACGCTGGAAAGGCGGAGAACAATTAACGAAGCGAATTTGTGGCTGATCGCCGGGCTGGGAAACCCGGGTACCCGTTATACCTATACATGGCATAACGTCGGATTTATGTTTTTGGCCAAACTGGCCGAAGAACACAATATTTCTCTGACGAAGTTGCAGAAGGGTTCTCTCATCGGACAGGGGAGGATCGCCGGACAGAGGGTCATACTGGCCGCGCCGCAGACATTTATGAATCTGAGCGGTGAGAGTTTGCGCGCCCTGGCGGATTACTATCGTGTACCCTACGAACATTTGCTGGTTATCTATGACGATGCGGATTTGCCGTTGGGCTCCCTGCGCCTGCTCGCCAAAGGCGGCGCCGGCACGCATAACGGTATGCGTTCGATACTGCTCCATCTGGGTACGGAGCAGTTCCCGCGCCTGCGCATCGGCATCGGCCCGGTGCCGGAGCATCTCGATATTCACGATCATGTGCTGAGTAAGATTCAGGAGCCGCAGCGCCGAATTTTGGCGAAGGTGGCGGTTCCCGCCTGCGCGGCTATCGAAATGCTTTTGCGGGAAGGTCCGGAGGCGGCGATGAATTTATATAATCGCAACGGCGGCAAAGTTGTGGATGTCGCGTCCGCCGACGATGCGGAGAAAAAAGTTGCGAACGGCGCCTCGGTTGGCAATTCAGTCGATAGTTCAGGTAACACCTCGGCGGAGAATTCGGCGGACAATTCAGGAGCCGACGCCGCGGTCGACAATGAAAAATAATCCCGAAAAAAATAATTTCTCAGCGGAGCGGGAACTCGCGGCTCTGTTGAGTCGTGCCGCGGTCGACCGCGGTTTTGCGGAAATTTGCACCTGGTTGTGGGCCCGCGACGGCGCAACGACCCGCTCGGCGAATATCGTCGGACCGACCGGGAGCTTTAAGGCCTATCTGACCAGGGCTTTGTATGAAGCGACGGCGGCGGAACGAAAAATTTCCAGCCTGGTCGTAATCGTGCCTGATGAATTGGCGGTACGTGCCTGGCAGAAGGATTTGCAGGCACTGACGACGGGGACGGTGGAGGTCTGGCGGCCGCGGGAGTTGAATGTCGGGCCGGCGGCCTCGATGAGCCGCGACGAGGAACATAATCATCTGCGGATTTTACAAAGGTTGGCGGGACTCTCCGCTCCAGTCGCGGAGACCTGTGAGACCGCGGCATTATCGGCTGATTTGGCCGACAGCGAGTCGACCGCGGCATTATCTGCGAATTTGGCCGACAGCGAATCGGTCGCGATGCCGTCGACAAGTACGGCGCCTC
>JAAZJE010000003.1 GCA_012800515.1 Clostridiaceae bacterium | reverse complement strand
TTAGCGAGTCCCACAACTCAGGGCTTTCGGCAAGTTTGCAACTAATGTCCCCGCACAGACCTCGGAAAAGGCCCCCGGCGGGACACAAACTGCAAAGTTGTCGAAAACAGATTCGTCGGCCCCGGAAAACGCCCGTTATTGTCTGTTAGTGCCTGTTATTGTCTGTTAGCGAGTCCCACGACTCAGGGCCTCTACAGCGGTACCAGCTTCAGAGCGTTTTTATAGTAGATTTTGTCGAGGACACCCTGCGGCAGGTCGAGGCTGTTCAGGAACTCCTGATGGATATTGTCGAAATAATCGCGACCGTAGCAGACCCGATCTTGGTAGTCGATCAGAAAGCGGCGGGCGAATTCCGGATCGCGCTTTAAAGCGCTGTAGCCGGAGCCGCCGGAGATGTCGCAATATAGGTTCGGATATTTGTCTAGCATCGCAATCAGCTTGCCGCCGGGTTGCACTTTGCCGGAGCCGAAGAACTCAGTCAAGTACTGATCATCTCCGGATATATGTGACCAGAAACCCGACGAGTGGCCGAGAAAGTTCGTCTCGGGACAGGCGGCGATGGCGTTGGCAAAGTTCTCAATCGCGCCGCCGTACCACCAATCTTGGTGATAGGCGCCATTCGACCCTGCGCTATACAGGCGATAGTCAAGGTGTACTATAACGGGAAGTCCGGCTTCGCCGCAATAGCGGTACATGTCGAGCGCATCCCAATTGTCCAGGAACATCCGTAGCTTGATCTCGCCGCAGACCCGCACGCCGTAAATCTCCACGGCGGCGCGCAGTTTTTGTACGGCAAACGGCTGGCGCGGATCCGGCGCATAGCCGAGTACAAAGCGCTCCGGGCAACGTTCCGCATAACTCAGGCAGCGGGCAAACGAAATCGGCCCGTCCGGTCCGGGGTTCGGAATTAGGTCTATGTAGATCGGATTGTACTCGTGGTTCGGACTCTCCCAACTCAGTAGCCAGGTCTTGTCGATCCCGTTCTCATCCATGTTGGCAACGAAACGATTAAGATCGTAACCGTGCCAATCGGGGTGATTGTGTACGTCAATGATCACAGCGGTACCAACTTGAGAGCGTTTCTGAAGTAGATTTTGTCGAGGACTTCCTGCGGCAGGTCGAGGCTGTTCAGGAACTCCTGATGAATATTGTCGAAATAGTCGCGACCGTAGCAGATCCGATCCTGATATTCAATCAGGAAGCCGCGGGCGAATTCCGGGTCACGTCTCAAGGCGTTGCAGCCGGAGCCGGCGGAGATGTCGCAATAGAGGTTCGGATATTTATCGAGCATCGCGATGAGCTTGCCGCCGGGCTGAACTTTGCCGGAGGGATAGGACTCGGTCAGGTACTTGTCATCGCCGGAGATATGCGCCCAAAAGCCCGGTGCATGACCGAGGAAGTTCGTCTCGGGACAGGCGGCGGTGGCGTTCTCAAAGTTCTCGATCGCGCCGCCGTACCACCAATCCTGATGGTAGGCGTTCTGTGAGTCCTGACAATACAGACGATAGTCCAGGTGCACAATCACGGGCAGGCCGGCTTCGCCGCAATAGCGGTACATATCCAGCGCATCCCAATTGTCCAGGAACATCCGCAACTTGACCTCGCCGCAGACCCGCACGCCGAAAATCTCCACGGCGGCACGCAACTTCTGCACCGCGAACGGCTGGCGCGGATCCGGAGCATAACCTAGCACAAAACGATCCGGGCAGCGCTCCGCATAGCTCAGACAACGCGCAAAGGAAATCGGTCCGTCCGGACCGGGGTTCGGAATTGCGTGTATATAATTCGACTCATACTCATGGTTCGGACATTCCCAACTCAGCAACCAAGTCTTGTCGATCCCGTATTTGTCCATGTTGGCGACAAAGCGATCAAGATCGTGTCCGTGCCAATCGGGATGGTTGTGTACGTCAATAATCATAGTGATAGCCCTCCGCAAGGTGTTACCCCGGATTATGACAGCATCCCGTCCGCTTTGCCATACATTTTTATTTCTTTTGTCTGCCAATTCGCTGATTCTGTATATGCTGATAAAAAAGCACCGCCCGCTCGCCGCCGTATATGCCGCCGCTTTCTCCGATTACCCGAACAAAACCCCGTTTTCCCCGTTTTCCCTTGCCACAACGCCTGTTGTCGCCTAAAATACCAGCATCAAGGAGATTATTTATGTCAGTGTCTACGTATCACAATCACTCGCTCCGACTGCCATCGGGACTCACCCTGCTCAGCGGCACGGCAATTGAAACTGCCGGCTTTACCAATGCGGATATCGTCGACTTCATTGATTATGTGTTCAGCAAGGAATATCGTCCGCACAACTTTGCAACTATATTCCCTTCCCTCTACGCCGACGAAGCTGACAGCCGTAGACATCACTATATCGTTGCGGACGGAACAAAAATTGTTGCGGCACTCCTGGTCATGTACAAATCGCTACTGCCTCCTGCGGCTTCCGACAAAGCCGGCTGTGCCCGTCTTCCTTTCGCAACCGTGGGCAATGTGGCTGTTCACCCGCGCAATCGCGGTCAGGGCCTAATGCGCGCGATGATGAACCTGGCGATTGAGGATATGCGCAAGGCCGGGATTGCCTTTGCCGTTCTCGGCGGACAACGTCAGCGCTACGGCTGGTTCGGCTTCGAGCCCGGTCTCACCGCGTTGAGCTGCGAGATAATTCGGGCAAATTTCACGGGGGAGCAAAGACGACTGCTGAAGGATGAATTGTCAATCGCGGTCGATGAGCCGATTGCTCCCGACGCCGAACTGATCTCCGCTCTGGACGAATTGCGGCACGCGAACGCTTCGCGCCATGTACGTGAAGACAGTGGACTCGACAGCCGCTATACCAATCGGAAATGTCGCCTGGCCGTTGTTCGCAAAGACAGCGGCGACGGCGATATCGTAGGCTATACAATCTTTGAGCCGACATCGCAGGGTCTCAACTTGCAAGACTTCGCCATCGCAGCGGAGATTGAACCGCCGGTCTTTATGGCTGCCTTGCTCCGGCACTTTAACGTCCAAAGTCTCCAGTTTTTCTGCCCGAGTTCGGATCTGCGCCTGATCCGGGATCTGACAACTTGGGCGGAGAAGTTCGAGCCGCACGACAGCGGCAAAGTCATGTTGCTCGACATCGGGTGCTGCCTGGACTTCCACCTGCGAGCGCAGATCGCCGCAATCGACGCGGCCGGCGCATCCGCCGCGCAGGCCGTGCCCGCCCGACCTCCCCTCAATCTGCGCCTCATCGTCAAGAACCCGCCGCGGCCGGAAATCGCCTCTCAGTGCCTCGACCTGCGCATCGACGGCGTCAATTACAGTCTGGAAAAGCATCCCGTCGACGCCGCGCCGCCGACCGACCTGCCGACCCTTGAACTCGACTACGCCGTCGCCGTTCCCACGCTGTGCGCATCGTCAGGCCTCGCTGCCCTGACCCCGGAACAAAAGAACTTCCTCTGGCCGCTCGCCTATTACCTGCCGCTGGACCTCTATATCCCGCGTCCCGACCGCAACTGACGCACACACTCCGGACAACCCGCTTTGTAAACCGCAAAGGAGAAAGACATGCCGAACCGACCAAAATCAACCGCCAACACATCGGCGCAACCTGTTCCCGACATTTCCGTTCTGATTCCTTTCTATAACGAATCCGGCCAGGTCGCCGTCACCGTCAAAACCGTCGCCGAATACGTCGGCGCAACCGGTTGTAGTTGGGAAATGGTTCTCATCGACGACGGCTCTAAAGACACCACCGCCGCCGAACTGCTCGAAGCGGCGGCCGACGATCCGCGCCTGCGTGTCCTGATCCTCTCACGCAACTTCGGCAAAGAAGCCGCCCTCTGCGCCGCCCTTGACCACGCTGTCGGACGTTGCGCCATTATCATCGACGGTGACCTGCAACACCCGCCCGAGCATATCCCCGAGATGGTTCGTCTCTGGCGGGAGGAGGGCTATGAAGTCGTTGAAGGCGTCAAATCCGACCGCGGGCGGGAAAATCCGCTCAAGCGCATGGTAAGCAAAGGCTTCTACTTCATCTTTCGAATGTTGACCGGCTTTGACCTGCAGAACGCCTCCGACTTCAAACTCATCGATCGCAAAGTCATCAATGCCTGGAAACAGATGCCCGAGAAAAACACCTTTTTCCGCGGCATGTCGGCCTGGGTCGGTTTCCGTCGTACTTCCATCGAGTTCGAGGTGCGCGACCGAAGTAGCGGCAAAAGCAAATGGAATCTCGGCGCACTTTGGCGGCTGAGCAGTAATGCGATCACATCTTTTTCTTCCAAACCCCTGCACATCATCAATATCATGGGAGTGCTCTTTTGGGGTCTCTCCTTGATTCTCGGCATTCAAACCCTTATCAACTATATCCTCGGGCGGGCCGCAACCGGCTTTACCACCGTCATCCTCCTGCAGCTGATCATCGGCGGGGCAACCATGTCCAGCCTCAGTCTCCTCGGGCGCTATGTCACCCGTATTTACGACGAGAGCAAAGACCGCCCCCGCTATCTCATCACTCGCGACTTCCGCGCCAAAGCAATACCTCCCGAAGCTGAGCCGGCCGCAGCGGATCCTCCCCGAGCCGTATCTCCTGAGGCCGTATCCCCCGAAGCCGAGCCAACCGACTCTGCGCCTCAGGCAACGGACTGATCCGTGGTAGCGATTCTTTACATCCTACTCTACTCCGCTCTCGGCTATCTATGTCTGCCGCCTTTATTGAACCGCAGCAGCCTTGCCGCCGCGGACGACTCCGGCTCGTGCGATAGCCGAACGAACCCGCCCATCCCGACGCAACTGCTTCGGATACCGGCCGGCACGATTCTAGGCCTCACTCTCTCCACGACTCTGCTTTATCTGCTCTGTCTCATCCTCGGTCTTTTGCCGCCTTTCAATGACAAAGTCCGCGGTCCTTCTCCGTTGGTCGCGGCCAATGCTCTACTGGCCGGAACCGCAATCCTCATCGTCGTGCTGGTCTATCGGCAAAAGCGCCTCGGCCGCCGCGCTTTCGGTGGGGAAATAGACAAGGTGAGTGCGGTCAATTCAGTCGATAAATCAGACCGCGGCACAACGGCCAACTCCGTCAAAAAATCACCGTTCGGTTGGCGTAGTTGGCTTTTCCTCGGCGCTTCGCTACTAACTTTTCTGGTTTGGGCACTCTTCCTCTCCTTTTTTGTTTTCTATGAAAAGAATGGGGTCGTCAGTTCCGGCTACTCCGTTTTCAGCGACTACTCTCCTCACACGGCTGTTATTTCTTCCTTTGCGAAAGGGAATAATTTTCCGGCTCAGTATCCGCATTTTACTGATGCCGGCATGCGTTATCACTTTTTCTTTTTCTTTCTCTGCGGAAATTTACAATTCCTCGGTCTGCCGATTACCTGGGCGATGAACCTGCCATCAATAATCGGCATTTTGGCCTTTGCCTGTCTCTCGGGTGGCTTAGCTGTGATGTGGTCCGGGCGGCGCGCCGCCTTCCCGTTGCCGGCCTGGTTGCTCTTTCTGCGCGGCTCGGGTGACGGTCTGCCGCGGCTGGTTGAACTGTGGCGGGACAGTCGGGCGGCCGTAGACACGGGCGGCTCCGTATTGACGGAGTTCCTGCGGCGAGTCGGCGGCAATGTCACCTTTACCGGCTATCAGCCGCATGACGACTGGGGCCTCTGGAATATGAATGTCTACGCCAATCAGCGTCACTTCTTGTGGGGCATGGCTTTAGTGTTAATTCTGGTAACTCTTAACTTCTATGGCATTGAACGGCATTTCTGGCCGCGGCGGTCGTGCTCCGACGAGCGTGAACTCGGCGACGAACGTGAAATCTCCGCGGCAATGGCAGCTTCGGCGGCAAAAACGCGGCCAGACCCCGGAGCGCGACGCCGCTTCATCATCAGCCTGCTGTTGCTCTTTGTCATGCCGTACTGGCACGGTTCGGCGCTGATCGTTGTTCTGCTCGTCCTCTTCCTTTTCGCGCTTTTCTCACGCCGCCGCGGACAATTTATCAGTTTAGCCGTAGCCGCCGTACTCGGCACCCTGTTCTTCAGTCAGATCTGCAAGCTCGGTGCAAACTCCGTCGACCTTGCCGCAACATCTATCGATCCCGAAGCATACAGTGACGTGCTGAGCACCTGTACCGGAATCATTGCGCCGCAATGGCAGCCCGGTTTTATTGCACCCGATACGAGTTTGTGGGGCATCCTAAAATATCTTTATGCTATTCTCGGTCTGAGTCTCCCTGCCATAATTTCTCTGCCTTTTTGGCAAAAGGAGCGTTGTAAGCAACTATTCAGCGGCACAGCATCGCTCCTGCTCATCTTTGCCTGCACCGTTTCGCTGACACCCGACGTTACCGTCAACCATAAATACATTCTTGCGGCCGTAATGCTGATCAATATACCTCTGGCCGATCTGATCGTTCGCGCCTGGCAATATGTTTTCGGTCAGGCAGATGCTTTTGGTCATGCCGAAAGCGGAGATTTGCCCGAGGCTGTCTGGTCGCCCCAGCCCGATCAAAAACCCGGTGTTGCCCGGGCACCAAAAAACAAACGGGTAGCACCGCAACGCGGGCGTCGGATCGCCTCGCGACTCGCCGTCGCCGTCGTGACTTGTCTCGCTTGTTTTATGCTTACTCTGACCGGCGTTCTCGACACCTTTGTTTACTACAACCGCAATTCCGGCTCCAAGGTCGCGCGCGCCGATTCGCGTTCGTCTTTTGTGCAATGGCTTGAACAAACCTCGCCGAGCGCCCGCTTCCTGACCCCGGCCTGGGCCTATCACGAATTTTTCTTCTCCGGCCGCCAAGCCTGGTACGGCCATCCCTACTACGCCTGGTCCGCCGGTTATCCTACCGAAGAGCGCGAAATCGTCACCGGCTGGCTTTACAATGGTGCGGATCATAATCGCGACGCCTTCCTGGAATTCGCCGCCGCCCATAATATCGCCTATGTGATTATCGATGACGAAGCCCGCTTCAACGCGGAACATCCGGTCAATGAAGAGTTTTTTGACCGTTTCCCCAAAGCCTATACCGATACCGGCAACTCGGGGATCATCGTATACCTTATCCTGCCGGATCTGCATATTGTCCCGGACGACTAACGGACCCGTCGCCTATTCTCGCGCCGCCCCGCTACCTATTGTCGATACTTTTGTCTGTAGCTCGGTCCGTATTTGGCCGCCAGCTTAATAGCTTCGATCATACTGACCGCACTGGCCATGTTCTTTCCGGCGATGTCGAGAGCCGTCCCGTGATCGACCGAAGTGCGTAGGTACGGCATGCCGCAGGTCAGGGCGATTGTGCGTTCAAAGTCGAGTGTCTTGGTGGCGATGTGCCCCTGATCGTGGTAAAGCGACAGCACGCTACCGTAGCGTCCGATCAGAGCCAGATGGAAGACCGAGTCGGCGCCGATCGGACCGACCACATTATATCCCGTCTTTTGCAATTGCTCTATAGCCGGGACAATCTCCTTGACCTCTTCCCAGCCGAACAGGCCGCTCTCGCCGCTGTGCGGATTCAGCCCGGCGATGGCCAGCGAACTGTCGGGCACTCCGAGTTCCTCCAGCGTGCGCAGACAGCGCGGCACCATTTCCATGATGCGTTCCTTGGTGACCAGGTCGCAGGCTCGGCGCAAGGACACATGACGCGTCAGGAAAAAGACGCGCAAACCACGTACCTCAAAAACGGTCAGCGGATCATCGGTACCGGTCAGTCCGGCCAAAATCTCCGTATGCCCGATATAAGGCACGGCCGCCGCCCGTAGCGACTCTTTATTAATCGGAGCAGTCGCTATTGCCGTAACCTTGCCGGACATTGCGAGCTCATGGGCCTGCTCGATATAGATATAACTCAGGCGCCCGGCCGGCAGGGAAATCTCTCCCTGCGGCGGACAGCCGAACCGCAGTTCTTCGGCAATAGCGCTTTCCTCTGCATCTTGCCAAACGTATATTACCTGCCGCTGCCAGTCCTCTTCTCTCAGTTCGGCGGGATCCGCCACAACACGCACCTGCCAACCTTCACTTCCGCTCAGCGGAATCCCGGCCTGTTCAAGCGCCCGGAGCAGATATTCGCTCTGCCCGGAAACAATGACCCGTGCCTGATCCCTCAGCTCGCCCGAGGTCAGAGCCTTGACGACAATCTCCGGACCGATACTCGCCGGATCGCCCATCGTGACGGCGATCAGGGGCAGGTCTAAAACGGACGAATGCGAATCTCGCTTATTCATAGTAGCTTATTAACCTTCTAAGTTGTTTCTCGAAACAATTATAACCCAAATCGCATTCTTGATATCGAGAGCATTTATGATATACTCGCGTTTATGCGAACGCGTAATATGGACTTGACCAAAGGAACGATTTGGAAGCAACTCCTGCTCTTTGCGGCTCCCTTGGCGCTGACTCAACTGCTTCAGCAACTATACAACACCGTTGATCTCGCCATAGTTGGGAACTTCGCCGGCGGTAACAGTATGGGCGCGATTGGCGCAACCACCGCTCTCGGAAACCTGTTCATCACCCTCTTCATCGGCATCTCCACCGGCTGTACGGTTGCGGTTGCCCAGTCTTTCGGAGCCGGTAAGTACAAAGAAATCAACCATCATGTACACACTGCCTACGCCGTTTCCGTCGTCGGCGGTGTGATCATTCCGGTCGCCGGTTATTTCGTCGCTCCGCTGATGCTTCAGGCCATGGGCACTCCGCCGGAGGTCTTTCCCGCTGCCGAATCGTATCTGCGCATCATCTTCGCCGGGACTCTGCCCGCCCTGATTTATAACTACGGCGCCGGTATTCTCCGCGCTCTCGGCGATTCCCGCCGCCCGCTCTATTTTCTCTCCATTGGCGTCGTCGTTAACATTTTTCTCGATCTGCTTTTCGTCGCCGTATTTCGCTGGGACGTGGCCGGCGCCGCCTGGGCCACGGTCATTTCACAGGTCATCACCGCCGCTCTTGTCTCACTCTCACTAATAAACACCACCGCGGAATGGCAGCTCAAACCCAAACGCATCCGCTTCGTGCCGAGCTCGTTGCGTCTGATGCTCTCGATCGGTATCCCGAGCAGTCTCCAGATGTTAGTCATCTCCTTATCCAACGTTATTATCCAGTCGATCGTCAACTCATTCGGTCATATCGCCGTCAAAGGCATGGCCGTGGCCTCAAAAATCGACGGTTTCTCACTTGTTGTCATTCATTCGTTTGGCGCGGCCGTGATGACCTTCGTCGGCCAGAATGCCGGCGCCAAACGCTATAACCGCCTGCGCGCCGGAATCCGTACCGGAGTCCTGACTATGTTTGTCCTCTCCGCCGCTGTTGCTACCTTCTTCCTCTCTTTAGCGGAGCCCATCATCAGTCTATTCAATCGCGACCCCGAGGTCATGGCGGTCACAAAAGACATGATCTCGATCATGCTCCCGACCTATTGGATTCTCGGTTGTTCCACCTTGTTTGCCAGTGCTCTGCGCGGACTGAAAAAATCACTCGAACCTATGCTCTTCTCGATATTCGGCATGGTTGTCGTCCGCCTGATCTGGCTCTTTACCATGCGCCCCATCTTTAACTCGCTTAAAGTCGTCTTCTTCGCCTACCCGATTAGTTGGTTCGCCTCGGCCCTTCCCATGTTCATCTACTACATATATTACGTACACTTCCGCCTCGGTCTGCGCGGCAAAATCTCCGTTGAACCGGATGATCCCCCTATCCTTGCCGAAGTCGGCGTCGAGAGTCCGATCACGACCGACGCCGAAAGTTCAATTACGGTCGACGCCGAGGATCCAATCTCCGCCGGTTCCGGGAACGACTAGAAGGGACTGGGTTTACCCTCTCTAACCATATACGCGGCGTAAGTATAAGCCAGTTGAATCGCTACACCGATTACATTGCCAAAGGTAATTGCACCAAAACAGCCCAGCAACGAAATCACGCTCATGATGATTCCCAGGATAAAGCAAGTGTTCGCGCGGCTACGGTCGCTTGCAGCCTTGATTCCAAGAATGCCGGCAGTCAGGGTCAATGCCGCTCCGGCTGCGGCCAGAATCCCGAATATAAAGAGCAACGCTTCCCCGAGACCTCGCAAAGCTGCAAAAGCCGGGAGATGGTCGTTGCCCCGGAAAAAGCCTTCGCTACGAGCCAGCCCGCCGACGACCTGACCCAGGATTCCTATTCCACCCAACAATAATAACAGCGCAATAATCCCCAGGGCACCCTGCACAATCACGACTATCGACATGACATAGAGAAATCTGTGTCTACTCGGCGGCGACTCGGGCTCGAAACCGCCCTGCGGATTGTTGGGCGGATACGGGTCTTGATAGGGGTTCTGACGGGGACTATTCTTCCCCCACTGATTGTTTTTTTCATCGTTTTGCATGGTTCACCTCCTAATGCACCTTATACAAGGAAGCCCCACTTGCGAGGGGCTTCCTTCATGCTCGGCTACCCGAGCAGATTGTCAGAGAACTGTTCCGCCGCTTGGTTCGGAAGCTTAGTTCGGAACATACTGCAGGAGGGAGTCAGCCGCGTCGTAGGCTTCCTGAGCCTCCGCCAGACGATCCAGACCGCCGGCGTCGTTGTAGCGCTGGACAAAAGCGTCGAACTCGTCAACGGACTTATCGCCCTTGATAACTTCGACATAGAACTCTCTCCACATGTCGTCGAGAGCCTGACGCGTGGTTCCGTCGGAAGGCAGCGAGGCAAACGGCATCGGGGGAATGCAATGATCCGCGGTATACTTATCGGAGATCTTATAGCGGTGCGAGAGATACTTCTTGTGGAATTTCATCGTGTTGTAGTTCACGAAAGCGAAGTTGGCACCTCTGGAAGTGGGCTTCTTCTCAACCGGCCAATCATCCTTGACCAGGTTGATGACGAAACCGTGATCGTCGAGATCCCAGTCCTCGCCCTTGTTGGCCCAGAGAACCTTCGTGTAGAGCTCTTCGTCGGCGCACATGGCTTCCATCATCTCGAGGATGCGCTCGAACTTCTCCTGATCAACCTTATGGCTCATGTAGGAGAGTGTGGAGGTCGCGCTGTAGACCGTCATGCCCTGATTACCCGTCGGACCCTTCGCGGGTACACCGAACTCATAGGTTGCATCCGGGTTTTCCGTCTTGAGGGCGGTGTAGTTAACCGAAGGATTCTCCTGTCCCTCATAGTGCGGCTTCTCCCAGTGATAGCTGCTGTCCAGAGCAGTCATGGCGACCTTGCCGCGGTGGAACACCTGCGAAAGCGGCCAGTATGTGCCGGGCTCGTTCTCGGTCATATCGGCAAACTGTACGTCGAAGTCCTTGGCCAGGATGCCATCCTTGTACCACTTAGCGAGCATCGCCAGCATCTCTTTGTTCAGCGGATCGGTCGGGCCGTTGCCCAATTTGCCGTCCTCGACGAAGAAAAACTGCGGGTCGCGATAAGCGCCGTAGATGGCCTTCAGACCGGAGCAGTGCAGACCGTTAGTATCGGTGCCCTGAGGATCGGCCTGAACAATCTTGTATAAAGCGTCTTCGAACTCGGCAATGGTCTCGGGGATCTTGGTAATACCGACTTCTTTCAGCCAGTCATCACGCCAGACGACGACTTCGCGATAGGTCGCGTCGACGTTCATGTTGGGGATACCCCAGTTCTTGCCATCGATGATGCCCTTTGTGAGAGCAAACGGATCGCTGGCGGCATTTCTCTTCATGTCGGCCCACATCTCGGGAGCAAGCTTTTTAATGGACTCAAGCGGGATTTCACGAATCAGTTCCTCCTTATGCAGGGTGGCGAGCTCGGTCATACCGGGGACACGGAAGATATCCGGAAGGTCACCGGAAGTGTAGAGCAGTCTCAGCTGTGTTATGAATTCCGCACTCGGGAAGAAGATGGGTTCCAGTTCGACTTTGAATCTCTCCTGGAGCATATTCATGATATCAGCGTCGGGACCGGGGAGCACAGGCAACCCCCAGTTAAAGCCGATCCATGAAATCTTGATTTTCTTTTGAGTTGTTTTGTTAGTTCCGGTGGACTGACAAGCTGCGAGCAAGCCGAGAGCCATGACCACTACCAAAAGGACTACTAGTAGTTTTTTGATTTTCATTATTTTTCCTCCATCAATTATTTTTATATTTATCTCTCAAACGAATGTTTGCGCACTCGTCAGGTGAGACTCTTTTGAGGAAGCCGGCGGTTTTACCTAAGTGCATAAAATGCCCGAGCCTCCTGTCGTATGCCATCAACCCTTCAGCGAACCGATTATGATACCCTTCACGAAGTACTTTTGCAGGAAGGGATAAAAAACCAGTATCGGAACCGTTGAGATAACGATGATTGTAGCTTTGAGGGTCGCTTCTACCGGAAGATTCGGATTCATGGGATCGTATTCCCAGGGATTGGCACCGACATTAATGGTTCCGGCGACCAGAACCTGGTTCAGATACAGCTGCAGTCCGGTTAGATCGCGCCGCATAGGAGTGTAGATTAAGTTGTCGAACCAGGAGTTCCAGTGCGCGACGATAATCCACAGCGAAACGGTGGCGAGGATCGGCTTGGACAGCGGAACATAAATCCGCGACATGATGGTAAAGTCATTGGCTCCGTCGATATAGGCCGACTCTTCCAATTCAACCGGTAGCGACATAAAGTAATTGCGCATGATGATCATGTTATAGGTGCTGACCAGGCCGGGAAGCACCAGAACCCAGAAATTATTGAGCAGTTTCAAATCTCTCATCAAAATGTAAGTGGGGATCATGCCGCCGTTGAAGAACATGGTAAAGACAACGATACCGGTAATCGTCTTACGGAAAGGAAGTGTCCGGCGGGAGAGAGCGTAAGCGAGAAAGGTCGTCATAACTATGCCGATCGACCAGGCGGCGGCGATGCGCGCGAAAGTAACCAGGAAAGACCGAAGAAAATCCGCGTCCCGCAACATCCTTCTGTAGGAGGCCAGGCTGGGATCGGTGACCCAAAGATAAAGGCTGGGTTTGTTGGCGTCTCTCGGCTGGGTCAGCGACTGCATAATGACGTTCCAGAAAGGATAAACACAGACTATAAGGATGATGAGCATGAAGATATAGTTCAGAGTGTCAAAAATGTACTCGCCTACGGATTTGCGAAGATAGGATCTGTATTTTCTTTTCTTAATCAACGTTAACATAAATTACCTCCTTACCAAATTCCGTATTCACTGAATTTAGAGGTAATCCAGTTAGTGATAATAATAAGTACAAATGATAGTGTATTCTGCATCAGCCCCACCGCGGTTGAATAGCTGAAGTCCGTGCTGTCCTGGAAGCTCTGGCGGTAGGTATAAGTGCCGATAACGTCCGCCACCTCATAGACGGGAACGCCGTAGAGGTTGAAAATCTGGTTGAAGTCGTCACCGACAATCGTGCCGACCTGTAGAATCAGCTGAATAACGATAACCGGCGCCAACCCGGGGAGAGTGATGTGAATCGCTTTCTTCCAGCGTCCGGCGCCGTCAATCTCGGCGGCTTCGTAGAGTTGACCGTCAATACCGCCCAACGCCGCCAGATAAATGATCGAACTCCAACCGAAGTTGCGCCAGATTGAAGATATGACCAGCAAACCTCTGAAGGTCGGACGATACGTCAGAAAATTAATGTCGGGAAAGCCGAGATAACGGACGAGGTAGCCGTACAGCCCGTATTCCAGATTAAGAATCTGTCGCATAATTCCACTGAGAACAATCCAGGATATAAAGTAGGGCAGATAGCTGACCGTCTGAACCAGCTTTTTATACCTGCGATTGCGTATCTCATTGAGCAACAGGGCAAAGACAATCGGAACCGGAAAGCCGATCAGGAGTTTAAGTCCGCTGATGACAAACGTGTTCCTAAACGCCCTAAGGAAAGCGTGATCCTTGAACATACGGGTGAAGTTGGCAAACAGATCCAAGTTGCCTTTTTTATCCATCTTCCAGTTACTGCCGAAGACGCCCTTGCGGAAAGAAAAGTCCTTAAACGCCATGAGCAGACCGTACATCGGTCCGTAAAGGAAGATGAAATACCACACCAAAACGAAGCCGGCCATCACAAGGAGCAGAGAGTGGCGCTTACATTCCTTCAACGTCCTTTTGAAGCGGCTTTGCTTTTTGCCCAGCACCAACGGCAATACTTCCGCCTGCGCTGTCGGCATCTCATTTTGCTTTTCTGCCATTTCTTCCAACCTTTCGCGCCAACTCTCTATGGAACAGTTATTCTAGCGTACACGCTTTTCGAAGCCTTTGCTATCAATAATTTGCCCCAACTTTTGAGCCTTTGTTCTCTTTTTGTCCTTTTAATAAAGTTGATTGCAGATCTCATCAACCTGACTTATAATGGCTCTTCGGAAGGCGTTTCAGTCGTTCGCGAACTGTCGAATTGCTTCCGAAGCTTCTCTGCCCTGGTGGCCTAACGGATAAGGCAACAGTTTCCGGAGCTGTTGATACGGGTTCGATTCCTGTCCGGGGCGCCATAATGAGGATACCGTAATTTTACGGTATCCTCATCTCTTTTTCAAACTCACGCATTCGGAAATCACTCCGGCAACCGCTCCGTATTTGCCCTCTTATTCGCCGCCTTACTTGAGAAATACAGGCAACTTCTAGTATCATCACTGTGAATAATTTATGGAGGAATATATATGACCGACAAAATAACAGATCAAGCTCCCCTACTCAGGAATCGTGATATCCCCCGCTATGTGGACATGGCCATCCTCAGTCCCGCTCTAACCGATGATGAAGTTGTCCGCGCTCTCCACGTTGCCGCCGAGGTCGGCGCCTACTCAGTCTGCGTTTTCCCCGCACATATATCTCTGGCGCAACGCATCCTTGCCGAAACGGAGGTAAAAATCGGCGTCGTCCTCGATTTCCCCTACGGCAAATCCACCCCCGCCGACAAAGCCGCTCTTGCCGGACTGTATGCCGCCGCCGGGGTCGATGAAATCGACATGGTCATGGATTACGGTGCCGCCCGTTCCGGAGATTGGGACACTGTCGAAGCCGGCATTCGCGCCGTCGTCGAGGCCGTCGCTACCCATAACAACATTCCTATTAAGGTTATCCTCGAAACCTGCACCTTAACTCCCGAGCAGATCACCCGTGCAGTAATTGCCGCACGGTCTGCGGGTGCCAGCTTTGTCAAAACCTCCACGGGAACCGCCGCCGGCGGGGCGACCATTGAAGCTGTCGAACAGATGTTGCAGGCGGCAGCGGGCGAAATCGCCGTCAAGGCCTCCGGCGGTATCCGTAATGCTCAAACCGCACGCCGCTACCTGGAGCTCGGCGTGGAACGTCTCGGGATCGGTTACGCCGGCCTGCCCGCCATCGCCGCCGAGCCGGACCTGTTTTAGGAGATGAACGACACGATGAGAGCACTGAATTTGCCTGATTGGATTCAGTTTAACGAAATCGGCGGCATCCCGTCCAATAATTACGTCATCGAGCGCCCGAGGGAGCGTTGGATCATCGATCCGTCGATTGTACCGCCGCCTACGCCCGCTACAGTTGCGCGGTCCGCCGAGCCTCAACTGCGCATCATCGCTACTCATGCCCATTATGACCACCTATTGGCGCTTAAAAAAATACTATCGGCAAACCCCAACTCCCGTTTTCTGATTCATTGCGAAGATCAGCCCGCCCTGAACGATCCGACTACGAATGTCGCGCGCCTTTTCGGGCTCGAAGCCGTTTTCCCGGCGCCGGACTTTCTTCTCGAGGACAATGATCTGATCCGCCTGGATGAAGATCTGGTTCTCCAAGTTTGGCGGACCCCAGGACACACTCCGGGCTCGTCCTGTTTTTTGCTCAGTCGCCATTCCGGAAGCCGCCGATCCTCCGACTCGGAGACTGCCTCTGGAAACTGCTTCAGAGAAGAAACGCTCGGTAGTGAGCTGGGTCTCCGTATTTTGCGCCCCGGCAAATATATCGACCTCGCCGACGGAGCAATCTGTCTTTTTACCGGTGACACCCTCTTTTGCGGCGGAATCGGGCGCACTGACCTCCCGGGCGGCAGCCCGCGAATGATGCGCGACTCGCTCTATCTCCTGCATCGCCGGCTAACTGAAATGCCGCCCGACCTGCCCGTTCTCTCCGGACATGGTCCCGGTTTCCCCGCCGGAGATATGGCCTGACATCTGACCTTATACTCCCCCGGCGTCCGCCCTCAGCTCAGTCCGCCCTCAATCTGTTGCCAAATCAACAAATTCCGTGATATCATCCGAAGCAGATTCAAATTCTAGGCACTTGAGGAGCATATAAACCGGATGCAAACGCCTGAGTCTGTACCGACAGAACCAACAACGCAAGGGAATAACACACCCGCGCAACAGAGCGTCCCGGCGACGGACGAGAGTTCGTATACGCCCGTGTCTACGCAAGAACCCGTGCCGCTAAACACACCGACATCCGCGGAAGAACACCCCTCCGTGACAGTGGCCGCAGTCCGTCGCGCCCTCGATGTAATTTTTCTTTGCGTCAGCACACTCAATCTGATCTCCTGTCTTCTGACAATTCCGCTTATTATCTTCATGGGTCGCGGCATCGCCCTCTACGACCCTCAACTCAAGGCCGTCAACTATGATTGGTTTCTTTTTGAAGATCTTGCCTACGCCTCCGTCTCCCTCTACCGCCCCTTTTATGATTCTTTCCTCGCCGAAACGCAAAACGATTCCTCCGTTCTCGGTAGCACCCCGCTCCACGTCGCCCTGCTGCCCGTCGTCCTTGTTATAATCGGCTGTTTTATCGCTCTGCACATCGTTATCAGCCTGATTGGTATCGTCTGGTATCGCAATCAGCGCCGTGACATTTTTGTCTGCATCAGCTGCGCGATATTACTTATTGTGCCTTTTGTGTTAAACTTAGGAGGAATCATCAGCATCACCGTTGCTCTGATTCCTGCGGCGCTCCCGCTACTCATGACCCTGTTGGGTGTGGGTCGATGCCTGTGCCGCGTTCAATATCAGTGAACGACACTGACCCGTTTCGGCAAAGCCGACGGTTCTGCGTCGGAGCCTAGCGGTGACAGTGAGGTTTAGACCATAATTGGAGGAAACAAACATGACGCAAAACGACAACCTGCAGAACAGTTTCGATGACGAAGTCACAAATGCTGCAACAGAGAATGCCGACTCGACTACGAATGCACAGGAGAGTGCCTTTAAGAAAACTCCCTCGCCGGGCACATACTCCGGTTACGGTCAATCCGCTTCCGGACAGCCTGCCTATTCGCCCGATTCCGGTTATTCACAGTCCTACAGCCCGCCTTACCAGCAACCGACACAGCCACAACCTCAACCGGCCTATCGTCCTTCACCGTACGATGCTCCGGGCGGCGGCTCGCCCTACGCACAGCAGGGTACCCGCGGCGACTATCAGGCACCGGCTCAGCAGGGCTATCCAGCCTACGTACAGCAGCCCTATCCCGCCTATGTGCAACAGCCGTCCTATGCTCCGCGTCCGGTCGAAGCGCCCGCTGCGACTAAAGCAAAGAAAATTCCCAAGCCCGGGCGTCCGCTCATCTTCCTTGGGTCAATCCTGCTTCTGGCCATCTGCCTAGTAGGCGGTCTGCTCCTGGCCTGGATCGGAGTCTACACTCTCAAGGAAGAGCCGCTATTCTGGGCAAACATTAACCCCGAAGCCCCTCACACCCTCCCGCTTTCCTTCGGGACTCCGATTTTTAACGACACGCACACCATATCGTTCACCTCGCCCTTCATTTCCCAGAGTCTCAGACTCTATGCCGATAACCCGAGCAATTTCTTCATTTTCTTCTCAATCGCTTGTGCCGTTATCGGAATCCTGTTGATCTTCACGATCCTCTTCCTGGTCTGGGCGAAGCGCCCCCGCTTCTCGATCGTCGTCGTTATTCTCAGCCTGATCGCTCTGGTCGGCCTGCTCCTGTCCGGCGGACTCGCGCTCGGCAACTGGATCTTCGGAGCCATCCTTGTTGCTCCGCCGCTACTGGTCCTGCTCGGAGGTCTGATTAATCTGCCTTTCCGCAAGTACCACCTGGTCGGCGACAATTAACCCTATGCGGTAATTTGCCGCAAGCAATCGTAAATACCGCCGTTTCAATCAACGGCGGTATTTTTTGCGGGAATTTGTCGGGCTCAGTTCGGCTGTCGTCAGTCCCTACGTAAAAGCTGATGACAATTTTCTGATACCCACAGTAAAAAGCTGATTGCATGAAACAGGACCTTGAACCAGAATGTATCGCGAAACGTCGAACCCCCGGCTTTGTCGAGCATATTCGGGTACTTCGACGAAATAATATACAGTTAGTGGTGAGAGGTTTATGGCCAAAAGGCAGGATGGACCGCTCAAGGCGGTAATAGTAGGGGCGGGGCATCGTAGCATACTGTATGCTTCGTATTCGGAGACGCATCCCGGGGAACTGCAGATTGTCGGGGTGGCGGATCCCGATCCGGTGCGGGTCGCATCGACCGCTGTACGTTTTAATATTCCCCCGGAAAATTGTTATGAAACGGCAGCCGATTTGGTCAAGGTACCGCGTTTTGCCGATATCGTAATCAACGGAACGATGGACTCGGATCATGTGCCGACGGCGATACCGCTGCTCGAGGCCGGCTACGATATACTGTTGGAAAAGCCGATCAGCACCAATCAGGAAGATCTGCTGTTGCTCTGGGAGACGGCACAGCGCACCGGACGCAAGGTAGTTATCTGTCATGTTCTCCGCTATGCACCGTTCTATGCGGCGATTCACGAGCGGGTCGAGCGGGGTGATATCGGTAAGATTCTGACCATGTCAACGGCGGAGTATGTAAGCTATCATCATATTGCTGTCGTCTATGTGCGCGGCAAATGGAATCGGGTCGATACCGGCGGCTCGACGCTGTTGATGGCGAAGTGTTGCCATGACCTGGATCTGCTGACCTGGATGAAAGAAGGCGTCCGTCCGGCTAAGGTCGCCAGCTTCGGCAATCGTATGTATTTCCGCTCCGAGTGCGCACCCGAGGGTGCCGGAACCCGTTGCCTTCTCGACTGTCCCATTGAGCGCGACTGTGTGTATTCGGCGCGCAAGCATTACCTCGAGATGGATTTGTGGGGACCCTACGTCTGGCACGACCTTGAGTATCTAGGAGACTCTATTACCTGCACCGATAAGAAAAAATATCTGCGCGAGACCAGCCCGTACGGACGTTGTGTATGGCGTTGTGACAATGATATCGTCGACCACCAGGTGGTGGTCGTGGAGTTTGAGGACGGAACCATTGCCTCGCATGTATTGTCGTCGGGCAACGCGCGCCCCTGTCGTCAGATTAAGCTGGTCGGCACCAATGGCGAGATTGAAGGAACGATGGAGAATTTGTCTTTCGTCGTGCGCCACCCCGACCCGCGCCCCGGGCACGAATACACCGAAGAAAAAGTGGTTCTCGACGTTGAACGCGACTTCCACGGCGGCGGCGATCTGCGTCTGGTGGCGGCGGCACTGAAGACCTTCCGCACCGGCGACCCCAGCCACAGCACCTCGAGTCTGGCCAATTCCATCGACGGGCATTTGATCGGCTTTGCCGCCGACCGCTCCCGCGTGAACGGTAAGATCGAGGCAATTCCCGAGCTGTAATCGAGGCAATTCCCGATTAGTGCAAGATCGCAAAAAAACCGTATCTCTTGGTACTGAGGAAGATGACTCGTCCGTGTTACCATGAGCTTACTAACCCAGGAGGTATAAACATATGAACGATAATGTTAACAATAACGACACCAACCAGACCAGTTTCCCGCTCATCGGAACCAAGGCGCCCGAATTTACGGCGGAGACCACCCAGGGCACGATTAATTTCCCCCAGGATTACAGCGGCAAGTGGGTAATTTTGTTCTCGCATCCGGCCGACTTTACGCCCGTATGTACGACCGAGTTCATGACTTTCGCTTCGATGGCGCCCGAATTCAAGGAGCTGAACACCGAACTCGTCGGCCTGTCCGTCGACTCGCTACACTCGCACATCGCCTGGCTGCGCGACATTCAGAACTTCGAGTGGAACGGCATCGTCCGCCCCGAGGTCAAGTTCCCCCTGATCGTCGACATAACCATGAATGTCGCCAAGAAGTACGGCATGATTCAGGCCGAGTCCGCGACCAGCGCCGTCCGCGCGGTCTTTATCATCGACCCGAAGGGCGTGATCCGCACCATCCTCTACTATCCTTCTTCGACCGGGCGCAATATGAAGGAAATCAAGCGCATCATCGTCGCCCTGCAGAAATCCGACCGCGAAGGAATCGCCACTCCCGCCAACTGGCACCCCGGCGATGACGTCATCGTGCCGCCCCCGGGATCCTGCGGCGCCGCCAAGGATCGTGTCGCCATGAAGGACGACGCCGGCATTAAACAGCTGTCCTGGTACCTGACCTTCAGAGAGGACAAATAATTAAGACATAATTTAAACTTAGACTAAACCTGAACCGGCTCTTTAACCTTCCAGTTACGGAGCCGGTTTTTTGTCGCACGAATTATCCCTTCTCTGTTATTATGTAGCCTGATAAAACACGCCGCGGCGATCGGTAAAGCACACAGGGGAGGCATACCATGAAAATCACATTTTTGGGAGCGGGGAGTTCTGTATTTGTCCGGAACGTGATCGGCGACTCGATGCACGTGCCGTCGTTGCGCGAGGCCGAGGTCGCGCTATACGACATCGACCCGCGACGTCTGGACGAGAGTCGGCGGATGCTGGAAAATCTGCAGCGCAACACCCCCGGGGCGGCAATGCGCTTTGCAACCTACTGCGGCGAGGATAATCTGCGCGAAGCGTTACGCGACGCGGACTTCGCCGTCTGCGCCGTACAGGTCGGCGGCTACGAGCCGAGTACCGTTATCGACTTCGAGGTCCCGAAGCGCTTCGGCCTGCGCCAAACCATCGGCGACACGCTGGGAATCGGCGGAATTTTCCGCGGTCTGCGCACTCTGCCGGTCATGGAACTCTTTCTCCGGACGATGGAGGAAGTCTGCCCGCGCGTGATCTTTCTGAACTACACGAACCCTATGGCGATCCTCACCGGCTATGCCCGGCGCTATCACGGCTCCGTGGAAATGGCCGGGCTCTGCCATTCGGTTCAGGTCTGCGGCCAGGCGTTGCTGAACGGCGTCGGCCTTGAGTGGGACGACGCGATCCAAACCCGGATCGCCGGCATCAATCACATGGCCTGGCTGCTCGAAATCTCCCGGGACGGAGTCGACCTCTACCCCGAGCTCAAACGTCTTTCGCTCGAGCGGGGAGCGCCCGACCACGATCGCGTCCGCCACAAAATCATGCACACCTTCGGCTACTACATCACCGAATCCAGCGAGCATCTGTCCGAATACCTGCCCTGGTTCATCCGCAACGACCGTCCCGAGTTGATCGACGAATACAATATCCCGCTCGACGAATATCCGCGCCGTTGCGTACGCCAGATCGAACATTGGCGGCATATCGCCGGCGACCTCGTCGACAATCCCGATCTGACCCACACGCGCACCAACGAATACGCCTCCTACATCATGGCTGCCGTAGCGACGAACCGTCCGTTCAAGTTCGGCGGCAACGTGCTCAATACCGGCCTCATCACCAATCTCCCTCGCGAAGCCTGCGTCGAGGTGCCCTGCCTCGTCGACGCCTCCGGTATCGCCCCGACCTACGTCGGCGACTTGCCCGAACAATTGGCCGCGCTCAACCGCACAAATATTAACGTCCAGCTTCTCACCATCGAAGCTTATGTCCGTCGTTCGCGTGAAGCTGTGTATCAGGCAGCGCTGCTCGACCCGCACACCGCGGCTCAGCTCAACATCGACACCACCGTTGAACTTTGCGACGCACTGATTGAGGCTCACGGCGACATGCTCCCCGAATTGCGATAAATTCATCACCGGTAAATGCGTCGACGGCCGGAAAAACATGTATAATTTATCCGTACTCAAATAGTCGGAACGAGTTCGCAATGCCGCGAGCACGGCGAGGGTTCCCAAAGAGGGATAGGGCTTTGCAATGAGGAAAAACAGATTCTTCACAGTAATACTGGTACTGCTGACGACGGTGGCGGTATTGTTGCCGGCTCTGAGCGGCTGTCAAATCAATATTGTTCCGAGCTCGACGAGCGACGGAGAAAGGACGGCGACTGACACGGACGCGACTCATGCCTCTACGGACGGAACCACAAAAGAAATCTCCGGAGAGCCTTCCGAAGACCCCACATCTCCGAGCAATACATCCGGGGAAGCCACCTTTCCGAGCGGCCCCTCCGAGTCGATCACCTGGTACAGTATTTTGGAAGGTCCTCTGACCCGGGACGAAGTAATCGCTCTGAGCTCGATTTTGGAGGAAGGAACCGCGGAAATAAACTCCATCGAACAGGTGTTTCGCAGCGAACTGATTGCGAAATACCCCGGAGCGCCCGCATCCTATCGCAAGCGGCAGCAGGCAAGCCGCAATCTGTTGGAAGGCTATCTCCACAGCGAAAGCGGTGAAATCTCTTATGAGGAGCATTCGCGGGTCGGTGATGAGCTGAGCTTCGTCTACTCTTACATGATCGACGACGAATGGACTTTGCTTATCTTGGAGGAAGACGAAGAATGGGTCGAACCGGATTACGACAGTCCAATCCGAACCGTTGTCGAATCCAGCATGGATTATATTTCCATCACCCAGTTTTTGAGATCCTTGTTTGAAATCCTGATGCCCGATGAGGCCGTTCGCGAAGAAGAGACCATCAGCATCGTCTACGATAAAAAGGCCTCGGACCCGTCGCTCGACGAGTTCTTCTCCGAAGTCGTCGACTATCTTTCTCACGGCAATGAGCAAATCGAGACTTCCATGTCGCATGAGCGAAAAATTGAGGCCGAGATACGGCTCGACAACGGCCTCCTGGTCGTTGCATACTTCCGCATTTTCCAGGAATCCTGGCAGGATTCGCGGAAAAACACTTTGATGACGCTGGAAATCATCTCCGAGGCTTACGACCCCGCGGTGGGATGATTCCGCTAAATATGGTAAAATACTTGCACCGCTAATTTGCAGGAGGAACACACATGGGCAACATTGCCGCAGAAAACATCAGAAATATCGCGATTCTTGGCCACAGCGGCTCGGGAAAGACCGCTTTTGCCGAAGCCTGTCTTTACAGAGCGAAAGCAATTCCCCGGCTCGGCAATCGTACCGATGGCAACACCGTCATGGACTTCGACCCGGAAGAGATCCGGCGCCAGATTTCGATCAATACATCGCTCGCTTCCTTTAACTGGAACGAATATAAAGTAAATATGCTCGACACACCCGGCGACTACGACTTCCTCGGCGAGGTAGTCTCCGCCCTGCGGGTCGCCGACAGCGCGCTCATCACCGTGAGTAGCCGCGACAACGAAATCTCCGTCGGAACCGAAAAGGCCGTCGCCCAGGCGAAGAAGAACGGCGTGCCCTTTGCCTTCTTCATCAACCGCTTGGATGAGCCGAACGCCAACTTCGTCAAAGTTCTCGGTCAGCTGACCGATGCCTTCGGCGGCGCGGTTCTGCCTCTGATGCTCCCGATTATGGACGGCGAGACGATGACCGGCTTTGTCAGCGTTATGGAAGGCGAGGCTTTCTGCATTGATGTCAAGACCGGCGAAAAGACGGGCACGACCGCCGTTCCGGCCGATCTGCAGGATCTGTTGGAGGAGAAGCGCGAACAGCTGCTCGAGCACGTTGCCGAGTCGAGCGAGGAACTCATGGAGAAATATTTCTCCGGCGAAGAATTCACTTCCGAGGAATTGCGCCTGGGTCTGATCGAGGCGGTGCGTCACGGGGATGTCATTCCGGTATTCTGCGGCTCGGTGGCTCGCTGCTGGGCGGTCGGCTACGCTCTGACCAGAATTTGCGAACTGATGCCTTCACCGACGGATGTCGGCACCGCCGTCGCAACCGATGCTACCGGTAATGAGGTTGAACTCGCTCTAGATCCGGACGGACCTCCGGCGGCGGTAGTGTTCAAAACCCTGGCCGACCCCTATGTCGGACGGATTTCGCTTTTTCGCGTCTACTCCGGCACGATTCGCGCCGGCGATACGCTGTACAACCCGCAGCGCCGCAAGGACGAGCGCGTTATCGGCCTCTCCACTATGTTCGGACAGAAGCAGGTCGAGGTCGAGGAAGTTTGCGCCGGCGATATCGGTGCCATGACTAAATTGAGCGAAACCATGACCGGCGACTCGCTCTCGACGAAGACCGACGCGCTGGTTCTCCCCGGTATCGACTTCCCGAAACCGGTTCTCGCCATGGCCATCCTCGCCACCGCCACCGGCGATGAAGAGAGAATCGTCAACGGACTGCGCCGTATTCAGGACGAAGACCCCACCTTCACCATTGAGAACCGCGCCGAAACCCGCCAGCTGGTCATTTCCGGACTGGGTGAGGTTCAACTCGACGTTCTGCGCGCCAAACTGCGCACGAAATATAAGGTCGATTCGGAGCTGGCTCCGGCCCGCGTCCCCTATCGCGAGACCATTCGCAAAAAAGTTACCGCTCAGGGTCGCCATAAGAAGCAGACCGGCGGTCACGGCCAGTTCGGCGACGTAATCATTGAATTCGAGCCCGGCGAGTCCGAGGAATTCACCTTTGAGGAGAGAATCTTCGGCGGTTCGGTGCCCAAGAACTTCCACCCGGCGGTTGAGAAGGGCCTGCAGGAGGCCGTCACCGAGGGCGTCCTGGCCGGCTACCCGGTCGTCAACCTCAAGGCCACCCTGATCGACGGCTCCTACCACGCCGTCGACTCTTCGGAAATGGCCTTCAAAATCGCCGCCAACCTCGCTTACAAAGCCGCCCTGCCCAAGGCCGACCCCGTCATCCTTGAGCCGGTCTGCTCCGTCGAGATCGGCGTGCCCGAGGCTCAGCTGGGCGACATCATGAGCGATGTCAACAAGCGCCGCGGACGGATCATGGGTATTGAGGTACGTGACGGCCTTCAGGTCGTCATGGCCGAGGTGCCGGAATCCGAGATGGACCGCTATGCCACCGACCTGCGCTCAATGACGCAGGGCCGCGGCTGGTACACGCAGGAGTTCGTTCGCTATGAGCAGGCACCGCAGGCCATCGCCGAAAAGGTTATCGCTCAGGCCAAGGCCGAGGCCGAGGCCAATAATTAGTCGGGCATGTAACCCGTAAATGAAATGCCGCCGGGACCATCAGGGTCTACGGCGGCATTTTTTTGTAGGGATAAGGTGTTTGCAGAGTTGTTTTCGGCAACTTTGCAGGCTTGTGCGGGTTCGTGGGAACGTTTTCGGCAACTTTGCAGGTTGTGTCCCGACGGAGACCGTTGCCGAAGCCGGCGCAGGCACGTTAGTTGCAAACTTGCCGAAAGACCCGTGCTGTAGGAGCCGCTAACAGACACTTTCGGGTGCCTGGCGACGGTTTTCGGGTATTTATGAGCGCCAGCGAAGCTGTTTTCGGCAACTTTGCAGGTTGTGTCCCGACGGAGACCGTTACCGAAGCCGGCGCAGGGACGTTAGTTGCAAACTTGCCGAAAGACCCATGCTGTAGGAGCCGCTAATAGACACTTTCGGGTGCCTGGCGACGGTTTTCGGGTATTTATGAGCGCCAGCGAAGCTGTTTTCGACAACTTTGCAGGTTGTGTCCCGACGGAGACCGTCGCCGAAGCCGGCGCAGGCACGTTAGTTGCAAACTTGCCGAAAGACCTGTGCTGTAAGAAGGCAACTCAGCAATATGGAGACCCCGGCAAGGCCACCAAAAACATATAATAAAGGAACCACAAAAATGCCGAGAAAGATGGCAGAAATGCAGAAACGTCTGCCGGAACGGCAGAACGACAGAGACGCTACGTGAAAGCAACGGAAATGCCGAGAAGGACGGCATAAACACAGAAACGGCAGAGACGCCGCGTGAAAACAGCGGAAACGCCGGGCGAGACGCCGGAAGTATAGAAAGGACACAAACATGAGCACCGCAGAACAGAGTAAGAGGCTGGCCGGCCGCCGCGCCTGCGAGCAAGTCCGCGACGGACAGATCATCGGTCTCGGCACCGGTTCGACCGTCTATTACGCAATTCAGCGCCTCGCCGAGATGATTGCCGAGGGGCTGAAAATCACCGCCGTCTGCACCTCGCTGCAGACCGAACGCCTCGCCCGAGCCGGAAACATCCCCCTCGTCGATTTCTTCTCTGTCGAAGCTGTGGATCTGACCATTGACGGTGTGGACGAGGTTTCCCCCGACTTCCACGGCATCAAGGGCGGCGGCGGCGCGCTCTTCCGCGAAAAGCAGGTCGCCAATATCAGTCGGCAAGTCACCTGGGTAATGGACGACAGAAAACTCGTCAAACGACTCGGAGCCTTCCCCCTGCCGATCGAAGTCGCCCCCTTCGCCGCCGCCTCACTCCTTCGGCAACTGACCGCGGACGGCTTTGCCCCGCGCCTACGCCTCAAGAAGGGCGGCGAACTCAGCTATGCGCTTAACCCGCCGTCACTGGACGAACAAATCTCCTTCCTGCTCAGCGCCGGCGCCGACCCGTTCCTTCAACCCATCAATACTTGTAAATCTGCCGCCGTAGCCGGCGAATTTGCACCGGATTCTGCATCCGCCGGTAATACTTGCGAATCTGCCGCCGCAACGGCCAAATCCGCCGTTTCCGCGCCCGCCGATCTGATCGAACTCATCCGCGCTCAGAGCATCCTCGAACTCACGGACAACGGCAACTACATATTCGACCTGCTGAGCCCCGAGCCGGGCGCCGACCTGATCGCCGATCCGGTCGCCCTGGAGCGCAGACTCAAGCATTACCCGGGAGTGCTGGAGACCGGCATCTTCCTCAACGGCAGTAGCCGCATCATCGTCGGTCACGCCGACGGACAAATCAGTGAGCGGACCAATCCGAATTTTTGACCGCCGCACTGATACTGCATTTTTGACCACCGGCACCTTATGCTGACCACCGGCGCCGATTGACCCGCCGCACCGATACCGCGCCCGACCGCACCGCGGTCTTTACGAAAACAATTACGAGAACACAGGAGGAAATCGATTCACATGGACATTAATCAGCGCCGCCACATCATTGCCGTCGCCGCCGGACGCGAGCCGGCCGACCTCGTCATCACAAATTGTAAAGTCGTCGATGTCTTTCGCGCCGAGATTTTTTCCGGCGCGATTCTGGTCGCGGGCGATCGGATCGCCTCCGTTCTCAATGCAAAAACGGACGCCGACAGGATTGCGCAAGCGTTCAAAACGGCGGTCAGCATCTACGACGCCGGCGGCGCTTATGTCGCTCCCGGTCTGATCGACAGCCACATCCATATCGAGTCCTCTTTCGTCACCCCGGAGGAGTTCGGCCGCCTCGTTGTTCCGCACGGCACAACCACGGTCATCGCCGATCCGCATGAAATAGCCAACGTCGGGGGACTGCCGGCTTTGCGATACATGATCAGGGCGGCGGAACGTACCGCGCTGGATATAAAGTATATGTTGCCCTCATGCGTGCCGCCCACGCCGCAGGAAGAATCGGGGGCGCGCCTCGATGCCGACGACCTCGCCGTGCTTGCCGACGATCCCGCGATCCTCGGCCTGGGCGAATTCATGGATTATCCCGGCGTCATCAACGCGCATTCCAATGTTATGGCGAAGCTGGATCTCGCCCACTCCCGCGGCATGACGGTTGACGGCCATGCTCCGGGTGTGGCGGGACGCGATCTCGACGCCTATGCCGCGGCCGGGATCAGCACGGATCACGAGTGTTCCACTCAGAGCGAAATGCTTGATCGCCTGTCGCGCGGTATGTACGTTCTTTTGCGTCACGGTTCGGCGACTCTCGATCTGGAGAATTTGGTCGGCGCGGTTACGCCGCTGAACAGCCGCCGCTGCCTCATTTGCTCCGACGACCGCCAGCCACGCACTATCCTCGAAAAGGGACATCTCGAGGAGCACCTCCGGCTCTGCGTCGCGGGCGGGCTCACCCCGATAATCGCTCTGCAGATGGCGACACTCAACGCCGCCGAGTGCTACGGTCTGAACGACCGCGGAGCGATTTGCCCCGGACGGCGCGCCGACCTCGTACTATTTGACAATCTCAGCGAATTCACGGTGGCGGCTACATTTATTCGCGGTCGCCGGGTCGCCGAGCGCGGCCGCTATCTGCCGAAGTTCGAGCGCGAACCGATCGCCCCCGTTGCAAGTAGCATCCGGGTACGCGACTTCAGTGTCCGGCGGCTCGCACTTCCGCTCAAATCCGCCACCGCCAAGGTTATCGACATTCTCCCCGGCGGCGTCGTGACCGGCAAAGGCATGGCAAAGGTGTCCCGCGATGATGCGGGGCGTTTTGTCTACTCCCCCGACAGCGATATCGTCAAAATCGCCGTCGTCGAGCGACATCGCAATACCGGGCGCGTCGGGCTCGGGCTCCTGCGCGGCTACGGCATCCGCCGCGGCGCGGTGGCCTTTTCCGTCGCCCACGACACCCACAATATTATCGTCACCGGCGTGAATGACGCTGACATGGCACTGGCCGTCGAAACCCTGATTAAACAGGGCGGCGGCGCCGCCCTCACCCTCGACGGTAAAGTCATCGGCAGTCTGCCGCTTCCCGTCGCCGGCCTCATGAGCGATCGCACCGGAGACTGGGTAGCTTCCCGCCTCGACGAGATCTTCGACCTAGCCGTCAATCGGCTCGGCGTCTCCCCCGACGTTGACCCGCTACTGACCCTGGGCTTCATGTCGCTGACCGTCATTCCCGAGCTGAAAATCACCGACCGCGGACTCTTCGATGTCGCCGCTTTCGAGTACACCGGTATAGATGTAGATTAATTGTAATTTTCGGTAAGCATCTCCCGGGTAGTATCTCCCAGGCAGTACCTCCCAGGCAGCATGACCCGGGCAGTATCTTCCAGGCAGTATATCCCGGGTAGTATTAACTCTTGGGCCACACCTCTATCTTGGGGAGTTTTTGGGCTTTTGGTCAAATTTACAACTACAACACCACTCTCTCGCGAAAAATCGGGAGAAAAGCCGCAAGTTCGCCCAAAATAGTGCTTTTTTCACGACATCACCTCATTTTGTCTGTTTCGGCCTGCATTTGAGGTGCTAATTGTGTTCTCGCTGTACTCTTGACCAATGACTACCACCGACGCCCGACAACTACCGTCTTTGTAACCTGTTTCCACACTCTGTCAATAACCAGTAAATATTCCCTCCTCAATTGCTCCAGGCCCTCCAGCCCCTCCCGGCTTTCCCGCCTCTCCCGGCTCTCCCGGCTTTCCCGCCTCTCCCGGCTCTCCCGGCTTTCGCCCCGTTTTTCAGTTCCGACACCCTATAAAAACCTCTCCCAGCCAAATTTTCACTCCCGGCACCCTCGACAGGGTGTCGGATCTGCATTTCCGGGAAGGAACAGCGGAAAACCCGGCGAGGATCTATCCCGCAACCCGTTTTTCAGTTCCGACACCCTATAAAATCCCTATCCCAGCCAAATTTTCACTCCCGGCACCCTCGGCAGGGTGTCGGATCTGCATTTCCGGGAAGGAACGGCGGAATAGCGGGCGAGGGGGTGCCGAATCTGCATTTTTGAGACAGGTGGGGTAGGTTCGAGAGGGAATTTCTCGGTGTCGGATCTGAAAAAATGGGGAGAGGAGGGGGAAAGGGGAGAGGGAAGAGGGAAGCGAATTACCACGGACTAATAACCTTTACGCAGAATTTACTGCGTTAAAAATGGTTCACAGCGTTAAATTTGCGTTAAATTTTTTGGTTTCATTGACAAGGTATATTAATTAGATCACAATTGATGTGTATGCAATATTGCTATAAGCAATATGCAAGAGTCAAAGAAAAGAAAAAATTAGAAAGTGAGATTAACCATGAAACCTAAGGTAAAACTAAGAAGCATGAGGCACAAGTCGATTTTCCCCTTGCTGATCATCGTCTGCGTGCTGTTGATGCTCAGCTTCATCTCCAATCACGCCCCGGTGGTGGCGGACGGCCCGCCTGTCGATGTCGGCTTTGCGATCAGCAGAGCGACGGGAGGAGTACAGTACAACGGCGGGAAAGCAATTCTGTCGGGGATCGGCGTTCCCGGCGGTTCAATGGAGTGGGATAACACCAGCGCCAATAATCCACGAGTCATCCAGTTGCCTTCCACATATAGCCCCGATCACACTAATGTCTTCTCTTTCACACAACGTCTCCCCTCTCCCGTTAACTGCGTGCCGGGCGGCACACTCCACTTTAAGTTCAATGCGGCTGGGAAGCTGGTCGAGCTTGATCAAAACGGCGAGGAAGGCGATTTGCTCGCCACCAACGTAGTTGATGGCCATCAAACAGCGATCCTCAGGCTCGAGGCTGGCCCCGCGCAGACTTGCGAGGTTCTTCTCAGCGTACAAAAGGAAGACGCTCCGGGAACCGAGGTTGCCGACGTAGAGATCAAATTAATTCATTGGGCAAAGACGCAGGGGTGTCGAACCGCGTCATACGGCGATTCGGTTGCTGAGCCGTTAAAAACCTGGGTGAAAGCCTGGGAAGACGGATTCGACGATCTGTATGAGGTCGAATTTGCGGCCGTCGGCAACATCCCCGCGGGATACGAGGCTCCGA
>JAAZJE010000040.1 GCA_012800515.1 Clostridiaceae bacterium | reverse complement strand
TCGTCTACAATGTGCGCACTCTGGAGCGCATGGGAGTTTCGGCGGTGATCGTTGAGGATAAGACGGGGCTGAAGAAGAATTCTCTGTTCGGAACCGAAATCGCTCAGACCCAGGATACGATTGAAAATTTCTGCGCCAAGATTCGTGCCGGTAAGGAAGCTCTCCTGACGGATGAGTTCATGATCATCGCCCGGATCGAGAGCCTGATTCTCGAGAAGGGAATGGAGGATGCTCTGGCGCGGGCGATTGCCTATACGGAGGCCGGGGTGGACGGAATCATGATTCATTCGCGGCGTCCGGATCCGGATGAGATCTTCGCCTTCTGTCGGGAATACCGCGCTTATAATCAGAAACTGCCGATTGTCGTGGTGCCGACGACCTATAACCGGACGACCGAGGAAGAGTTGGCGGCCAACGGCATCAACGTGGCGATTTACGCGAATCAGCTGACGCGCAGCGCTTTCCCGGCGATGGAGCGGACAGCGCAGGAGATTTTGCAGAACCACCGTGCCTACGAGACGGATAAGCGCCTGATGTCGATAAAAGAGATAATCTCACTGATTGATTTACTGATATAGCCGACATGTATAGCTGAAATAGTTGAGTTGATATAAAGGAATTGTGATGATGACTGATGAGTACGGAGACGTGACGGAGCGGACGATCGCCGAATTGGGTGAGACGGAATTTGATTTGCTGGTCGCGCTGGAGCGCTTGGATCGCGGTCTGAGCTGCCCGGATGAAGCGACCGAGCTTTGCGAGGGACGCGTCGATTTTGCCGATCCGCAGATTAGAGCGGCCGGGCGCGCTTTGGCGGCGCGGCGGCTGATTGTTGAAAGCGAAATGCTTCGGGAAGGAGAGACCGGCGGCGCACAGAACTCGTCGGACGAAAATTCTGAGGGCAAAAATGCATTAGGCGTAGATTTGCCGCAGGAAAAATTTCTGCGGGAGGAGGCGTTGCAGGCGCTGGAGAACTACCGGGTACATTCACTAGTTATTATGGCGGCGGGGAAGGGTGTTAGGATGTTACCCCTGACGCTGGAGATACCGAAGCCCTTGGTGAGTGTGAACGGAGTCAGTTTCCTGGACAGCCTATTGAGAGCGGCGCGTGAGGCTGAGATCGAACGGGCGGTACTGGTTTGCGGTTATATGTGGGAGCAATTTGAGGACTTTGTCCGGGATTATCGGCGCAAGTACGACACTCCGGAGATTGTGCTGCTGCGAAACCCCGATTTTGCCGATTCGGGCAATATTTCCAGTCCGCTTTATGCCTCCGAATGGTTGCAGTCGGCCTATGTGGCGGAGGCAGATTTGTTGATTAACAACAGTTGCGTTTTACGTAAATATGAGCGTGAGAATAATTATCTCGGTTTTTTCCTGGCTGAGTCCGACGACTGGTGTTTCTACACAGATGAAGAGCGGCTCATCGAACGGGTCAGCATCGGCGGAGAGAATGTCTGGCAAATGGTCGGAATCAGTTATTGGGATGCGGCTGCCGGGCTGCGTTTACGGGAGGATTTGCCGCAGATTTATGCCGCGCCGGGTGGACGCAGTCTTTTTTGGGATGAGGCGCCGTTGCGCGAGGTGAAGGATAATTATGCGGTTCGGGTGCGTCCGCTCGTGCCTAGTTCCGTAACGGAAATTGACACTTTGGATGAATTGATCGCGGTGGATCCGTCATACGAGCGGTACCGCTAGGATGGGAGCGGGAGAATGCTGACCTTCGGACGGGAAGAACAGAAATTATTTGATCGGCTGGCGGAAGAGCGGCTGGGGATCCCGGAACTGCTGCTGATGGAGGCGGCGGGGCGCGCTCTGGCGCGGGCGGTAACGGAGGTTGCGGAACGGCGCCCGGAATTGGCGCAGATCCCGATAGCGATCTTTGTCGGCGGGGGAAATAACGGTGGTGACGGACTGGTCGCGGCGCGTGTTTTGGCCGCCGGGCGCTACTCGGTGCGGGTGTATTACGCCGACGAGCGTCTGTTTAGTGAGCGGTATTCCATGCCGCCGTCCGCGCAGGCGAACGCGCGAATTGCGCAGGTACTCGGCCTGTCTTTGCGCCCGATTGCGGATTATGTGCCCGGTCCTGGACTGATTATTGATGCTTTGTTGGGCACCGGCTTCGATTCCCGGCGGCCTCTAAGTTCGGTTTGCCATTCCGCCATTGAGGCGATTAATCGCGCTCGCGCCGAATACAGAGCCTATGTTGTTGCCTGCGATTTGCCTTCCGGTCTGAATGCGGACGGCGGGGCGGTCGGGCAGTTGTATGTCCGTGCCGATTTGACGGTAAGCTTTGTCCGGCCGAAGACCGGGATTATCGATGCGCCGGGCTTTGCCGCCGCGGGGGAGATTCAGGTTTCCGACTTGGATATTCCCGCCGTCGTGACGGAAAGGCTCTTGCGTGAGAATGAGGATTTCGACGCGGCTCCGACACTGGTGGATCGGGAATATATTTACCGACGGCGGCATGTTCCCGCCGCGGATACGCATAAAGGCGCGCAGGGGCGCTTGGGTCTGATTGCCGGCGCTCCGGAGATGCCCGGGGCGGCTTGCCTGGCGGCGCGGGGAGCGCAACACGCCGGCGCGGGCTATGTCCACATGCTGGTACCGGCGGCAATTGTGCCGGCCTGCCTGAAAGCGGTTCCGTCCGCGCTGTTTTATGCCTGGAATACCGTGGCTGAATTGCGGCAGCGGGCGGCGGAGCTGGCGCAACGCGTTGACGTGATTGCTCTGGGTCCCGGCTGGGGCGACAATCCGGAATATGCCGCGGTGATTTATGATTTGCTGGAGACCGATTTACCGCTGATAATCGACGCCGACGGTCTGAACATAATCAGCAAGAATGTGGCCACGGCGATAAAATTCGCCGGCGCGGCAAAAAGACGCCTGATTGATGACCTGCCGCCGGTTATACTCACGCCGCATCCCGGCGAGGCGGCGCGCCTGTTCCGGGTCTTCGCGCCCGGCGTTTCAGCGCCGCCGGATCGAATCCGTTTTGCCCGGCGTTTGGCCGAGGCCTCCGGAGCCATTACCGTTCTGAAAGGCGCGCGTACCGTGACCGCCGTGCCGCTCAAGGATCGGGTGAAAATCTATATCAATTCATCCGGGAATCCCGGACTGGCGCGGGCGGGGAGCGGCGATGTGCTGACCGGCTTAATCGGCGGGCTGTTGGCGCAGGGAGTAGATCCGAAAACGGCTTCGCTGGCGGGCGTGTATTTTCACGGTCTGGCGGCTGATGAACTGGTCGAGAACTCCGGTACACACGGAGTGACGCCCGAGCTGCTGATTGCCCGGCTCGGAGAGAGCTTTTTGCGGGGTGGTTGGGAGTAGGAGGAATTTGAATGTTTGAACGAGTCGGTAAACCGGATCGGGAACGCGTGTGGGCGGAGGTAGATCTGAATGCCTTGGAGCACAATATACGTGCTCTGCGCGCCGTAATGCGTCCGGGTTGTAAATTCATGGCGATGATAAAGGCCAATGCCTACGGTCACGGTGCGGTAATTTGCGCCGAGCGGGCGCTTGCCGCCGGGACGGATGCGCTGGGTGTGGTGAGATTTGATGAAGCCTTGGAGTTGCGTACAGCGGGGATAGACGCGCCGATTTTGATTGTCAGCCCGCTTCCGGATGCGACCTTGGCGGATGCTCTCGAGATAGGGTGCATTCTGACGGTTGATCAGCCGGAACAAATGCGCCTTTTAAGCGCAACGGCGACGGAAAGGGGCTGTACAGTCGATGTACACCTGAAAGTCGACAGCGGTATGCACCGTCTGGGGATCAATCCGGCAGATCCGCGGGCAGTAGAAGAATGGGTCGCCTTGTGTGAGTTGCCGGGAACACGCCTGAGTGGAATATATACCCACTTCGCCTATGCCGATTTTCCGGAGCAGACGGAGACTGCCGCACAGTTTGCCCGCTTTATGGATTTTGTGGCGCGGTTAAAAGCGGCGTCGGGGCGCGAGTTGGTTGTACATGCCGCCGCCGGCGCTGCGCTGATGCGCTGGCCGGAGTATCATGCCGATATGGTGCGTTGCGGTGCCGTGATGTACGGCCTGCATTTGGATAATTGTCGGGATTTGCCGATTGACGCCGAACTGCGACCGGTGCTGGCCGTCAAAGCACAGCTGATTCGCAAGCGCCTGCTCCATCCCGGAGATCGCGTCAGCTACGGCGGACGTTTTACGGTTACCGAGCCGATGGTTGCGGCCGTAGCCGCGATCGGTTACGCCGACGGATATCGACGAATTTTATCCGGGCGGGCGTACGGAATAATTGACGGCTGTCCGGTTCCGCAAATCGGCACGATTTGCATGGATTCCTGTCTTTTCGATTTAACTCCCTACCAAAAACAGAAGGGTCTGAGCGCTGAGCAATTGTTGGCCGACCCGGACCCGAAAATTATCACACTGCTCGGTGACGGACTGCCCGCCGAGACATTGGCGGAATGGTGCGGAACAATCAGTCATGAGATCACTACCGGTATTTCTTCCCGTGTGCCGCGTTATCCCCGTTATTAATATGGAATAAACTTCCGGCTGCTTCGGGTGCCAATAGGCTGACCAGAATAGCCTTATGTGCGTGGAGACGGTTCTCTGCTTGGTCGAAAACGACCGACTGGGAGCCGTCGATGACTTCGGCGCTGACCTCGAAACCGCGATAGGCGGGCAGACAATGCAGGAAAATTGCCTCGGGGCTACCCAATGCCATGAGAGTCTCGTTGACCTGATAGTCGGCAAAGCGCTTAACGCGTGCCTCCTGCTCGGCTTCCTGACCCATACTCACCCATGTGTCGGTATAGAAGACGTGGGCGTCACGGGCAGCTTCGTAAGGATCGGAAGTGTAGCTCAATTTACTGCCGCTCTTTTCGGCCCAGACCTGAGCCTGCTCCCAACAACGCTCATCGCAACGTGCGCCTTCCGGCACGGCGAGGCAGATTTCAATTCCGGGCAGTTTCGCCGCTTGTATTAGGCTGTTGGCGACGTTATTGGTATCGCCGAACCAAGCGAGTTTGAAATCCCGTAGTCGACCGAGGTGCTCTTTGATTGTGAGCAGATCGGCGATGATTTGCGTCGGATGTTGCAGGTCGGTTAGGCCGTTAATGACCGGAACCTGACCGCGGACGGCGAGCTCCAGCGGCTCGGCATGTGAGAAAGTGCGGATGAGAATAGCGTCAACCAGGCGCGAAAGGACATTGGCCGTGTCGGAAATCGTCTCGCCGCGGCCCATCTGAATATCGCGGTCGCTGAGGAAGAAGGCGCTGCCGCCCAGTTGGAACATTCCGGACTCGAAGGAGACGCGGGTGCGGGTGGAGGCCTTGGTGAAAATCATGGCGAGGGTTTTGCCGGCCAGTAGGGGCTCCTCACTGCCGCGGCGGCGCTTGTTTTTGAGAATTTCCGCCAGGCGGATCATATTCGCCAGCTCATCGGGCGGAAGATCGTTCAAATCAAGAAAGTGGAGAAGATGCCCCATCTCGTTATGCGTAACTGGCTGAAACAGATCGCGTGGATCGGGCGCGGGCGCGGAGGTCTTTGCGCAGTCCGCGGGTCGGGCGGCGGCGGAATTTGTATAGGATGCGGACTCGGCCGGGCTTTCCGATTCGGATTCGTTCGCGGGAACCGTGTCCGACCCGATAGAGGCTTCGGATGTGATGTCAGATTCGGGCTCGGATCCGACGGCGGGTTCGTCGACGGGTTCGGGATCGGGCGCGCATTCGGTCAGCGCCTCAGCCAGGCGGTCGATGAAGAACTCGATATCGGCGGGTTGCAGAATCAGCGGCGGCAGAATACGTATGGTTGAACTGCCGATGGCGTTGACCAGGACACCGCGATTTCTGAGCGCGACGGCTACGTCGGCGGCCGCATAGCCTTCCGCCAGACCGATGCCGAGCATCAGGCCGCGTCCCCGCACTTCAACCACGGCGGGCTTGAATTTCGGCTGGGTCAGCAGTACGCGAATATACCGTCCGGCGTCGGCGGCCGCCTGAGCCAGCCCGTCGCGACGGCAGATCTCGATAGTACGCAAAGCCGCCGCGCAGGCGAGCGGATTGCCGCCGAAAGTGGTGCCGTGCAGGCCGGGCGACATAGCCGCGGCCACGGCTTCGCTGCAGAGCGCGGCGCCGATCGGCACACCGCCGGCCAAGCCTTTGGCCATGGTGACGATATCGGGCTTAACGTCATAGTAATCCTTGCACAGGAAGCGGCCGGTGCGGAACATGCCGGTCTGAATCTCGTCGATAATCAGGAGAATGCCGTATTTTTCGCAACATTCTTTAGCCGTGGCAATGAACTCTTCGGTCGCCGGATTGATGCCGCTCTCACCCTGGATCAATTCGAGAATGATGGCGGCGGTGTCCGTGTCGCAGGCGGCGGTCAGTGCCGCGCTGTCGTTGTATGTCACGTGTATGAAGCCCTCCGGCAGGGGGGCGAAAGGTGTGCCGTACTTGGCCTGGCCGGTCGCGGCGGTGGTCGCCAAAGTGCGGCCGTGGAAGCTGTTCCGCGCCGAGATGAATTTGCGCCGCGGTTTACCCTGGGCATAGAAGTAAGCGCGGGCGAGTTTGAAGGCGGTTTCGTTGGCCTCGGCGCCGCTGTTGACGAAAAAGACCCGCGGCAGACCGCTTAGCTCGGCCAGCTCCGCCGCCAGCAGAGTCTGTGGTTGGTTAAAGTAAAGATTGGAACAGTGGATCAGCTTCCCGGCCTGGTCGGCGATCGCCGCAACCAGTTCGGGATTGGCGTGCCCCAGCACGTTGACGGCAATGCCGCCGAGCATGTCGAGGTACTTATTGCCGTCCGTATCGTAGACCCAGACGCCTGCGCCGCGGGTCAGACAAATTCCCTGGCGCGCTCCGAAGACCGGCAGGTAGTGTGCCTGATCCAAGCTGCGGATCGTTGCCAAATCCAATGTGTTCATATCAATATCGTTTTGTTCGCTCATCTGGTTTTACCTTTCTTCGCTTCGGTGCCGGGGCGGCGGTTCTAAATACGTTCGCCGGGGTGGTAGGGACGCCGCTCGCGCATAATCATCGTGCCGATGCCCTCGTGGGTGAAGATCTCCAGCAGAAGGCAATGAGGGATGCGTCCGTCAATGATATGGGCACGATTGACGCCGCGTCTCAAGGTGTCGACACAGCCCTGTACTTTCGGAATCATGCCGCCGCTGATCACACCGCTTTCAATAAGACCGGGGATTTCCTCCTCGAGCAGAACGTGGAGGATCTTTTGACTGCCGTCCTCCGCTTTACAAGTTACGCCGGGTACGTCGGTCAGAACGATCAGCTTCTCCGCCTTGAGTGCGGCGGCAATTTCAGCGGCGGCGGTATCGGCATTGATATTGTAGCTTTGTCCCTTACCGTCGGTGCCGATCGGGCAAATTACCGGGATATACTGATCGCTGATCAGCTGTTGGAGCAGGGTCGTATTGACCTCCTCGACCTTACCGACAAAGCCGATGTCAATCGGCGCGCCGCTGTCGTCTTCCGCCAAACGCGTGCATTTGAGAATACTTACGTCGATGCCGCTCAGACCGATTGCCTGGGCACCCTTCTGATTGAGTCCGGCCACGATATCCGTATTTATTTTACCGGCCAGAACCATTTGCACGACATCCATCGTCTCCTGAGTGGTGACGCGCAGACCGTTGACGAATTCCGATTTAATATTCAACTTGCCAAGCATCTCGTTAATCGCCGGTCCTCCGCCATGAACAACGACGGGGTTCAGGCCGATGAGCTTGAGCAGGGTGAGGTCATCCATTATCGACGAACGCAGATCCGCGTTTATCATGGCGTTGCCGCCGTATTTTACCACTACGGTGCGGCCGGAAAGGCTGCGGATGTAGGGAAGGGCTTCGATCAGGATCGAGGCCTTGACCTCTACGGGCACGTTGGCGGCGCGCTCGGCGGCGGAAATCGTATTGTCATATACATTAACAAAATCTTTCATCGTAATACCTCGCTTTTATACTTATACGTGGATGCCGCTGAGCCAAATTCCGGTGCGTTCGTCATAGCCCAGCATGCAGTTCAAAGCCTGGATGGCCTGGGAGGCGGCACCTTTGCCCAAATTATCCTGGGCGGTGAAAATGCGCAACCAATTGCTCGCCGGTTCATAGACCGCGGCGATGTCGATAAAGTTGCTGTATTGCACGTCTTTGGTCTGCGGCAACTGACCGGCCGGCAGAACGCGGACGAAGGGGTCGTCGGCAAAGCAGTCGGCGTAGAATTCGGTCAGAGCTTCGGTATCCTCCAAGCTCTCCGGGAAAAGCCCCGTCGGGCGGGCATAGAGACTCGCCAACATCGCCCGCTTGACCGGCGCCAGATGCGGGGTGAAGCTGAGCTTTATTCCGGGGGCGCCGATTTCCTCGAGCCGGCTGATCATCTCTATGCGATGGCGATGTCCGAGCACACCGTAGGGCTTAAGGTTCGACTCGGTCTCACAATAACTTGTGGCGAGATCCGCCTTGCGTCCGGCTCCGCTGACGCCCGAATAGATATCGGCGATCAGGCTGTCGAGTTGCAGGTATCCGGCGCGTAGCAACGGCAAAAAGCCCAGTATCGTGCAGGTCGGATAGCAGCCCGGGTTGCTGATCAGGCGGGTGGTGGCGAGTTCGGCTCGGTAGAGTTCGGGTAGTCCGTAGACCGCCATGTCCAGATAGATTTGCTCCGGCGCCGGCATTTTGTAGGCGGCCTCGTACAGAGCGGGGTCGCGGAAACGGAAATCGCCGCTGTGGTCCAGGACTTTCAGACCCTTCTCCAAAAGACCGGGCACCATTGTGGCGGAAACGCCGTGCGGCAGAGCGGTAATCACCACATCACATTCCGCCGCCATTCTGTCCATGTCGACTTCTTCCAGGACAAGGTCGCAAATGCCGCGCGCCGCGGGTACGACTTCGGAATATTTCTGTCCGGTGAAGCTGACCGAACAGACGACGATCAATCGCAAATACGGGTGCATACAGATCAGGCGCACCAATTCCTGACCGACATAGCCGGTCGCTCCGATAACCCCGATTCGTGTTAGACGCTCTTCCGCGTTTTGAGTATTCATAAGCCCCTCCGGTGCAAATGTATAATATGCAAAGCATATACTATGATCATTATGCTGTCAAGTTCACATATTGTTTGCTGAACTCCCAGCTCTATCATAGATAAAACTGCCGCACGACATAATGTATAAAATATTAAAAATATTCATAATTTGTCTTCTATGAGTATTGTATCAATCCGCCGTCGGAAGCGATGAAGTAAAAATAACCAAATCTACCCGGTACAAAGGCGGAGAATATAGCGCTTTTCACAGTGGGGGGTCACAAAAAACGCCTAAACATTTGTGAGATCTGCGAATTACCAAAAAGCTTTCGACCTGATATAGTAGTCACGTACGGGGAGAGAAACCCGTTCACAAGAGTTACAACACATTTTAGGAACGGGCGACGCAGGTTGCCCGAGGAGGTTGCTTAATGGCTAGTGTTTTACTGAAGAATGTCTACAAAGAGTTTGACGGCGGTGTCATCGCGGTCAGCGACTTCAGCCTTTCGGTTGAAGATCGTGAGTTCATTATTCTGGTCGGTCCCTCAGGCTGCGGTAAGTCGACGACGCTGCGCATGATTGCCGGCTTGGAGGAGATTACTCAGGGTGAGATTTACATCGACGACAGACTCGTCAATGATGTCCAGCCCAAGGATCGTGACATCGCGATGGTTTTCCAGAACTACGCTTTGTATCCGCATATGACCGTATATGACAATATGGCTTTCGGTCTGAAACTGCGCAAGATTCCCAAGGACGATATCAAGCGGCGTGTTACCGAGGCTGCCCGTATCCTTGAGATTGAGCATCTGTTGGATCGTAAACCGAAGGCTCTGTCCGGCGGTCAGCGCCAGCGCGTTGCTCTCGGACGCGCCATTGTTCGCGATCCCAAGGTCTTCCTGATGGACGAGCCGCTCTCCAACCTCGACGCCAAACTGCGCGTCCAAATGAGAGTTGAGATCACGAAGCTTCACCAGCGTCTGAATACAACCATCATATACGTTACGCATGACCAGACAGAGGCCATGACCATGGGTACGCGTATCGTCGTTATGAAGGACGGATTTATCCAGCAGGTCGACAGCCCCTCCGAGCTGTATCTGCATCCGGTCAATACCTTTGTCGCCGGCTTCATCGGTATGCCCCCGATGAACTTCATCAACACTACTATCTATGACGAGGACGGCGAGCTCAAGGTTAAGTTCGGTAGCAATGTCATCACCCTGCCGGCCGATAAGTACGACACGGAAGAAGTACGTAATTATATCGATAAGGAAGTCATCATGGGCGTTCGTCCGGAAGCTATCTCCGATACTCCGGATGATGTCGCCGCATCACCCACGACCGTGTTCGACGCCGATGTCGACGTCGTGGAAATGCTCGGCGCCGAGACCTATGTCTACATGACGCACGAGGGCTATTCTCTGACCGCGCGCGTTGACCCGATGGCGACCGTTTCGCGTGTCGGCGAGCCTGCCAAGTTCAGAATCGACGGTCGCCGTATTGCCCTGTTTGATCAGGAGACCGAGCAGGCGATCATCACCTAATCGTTACCCATCGATAGTTGTTAAAAAAACGGCTCCGCAAGGGGCCGTTTTTTTGGGTGCGCCGTTTCAGTCAGCGACACGACAAAACCGAAATAATGTCGATCGCTAGGAGCGCGATTTCCCCTTGAACCGAAATTTGTAAGTGGATATATTTATATGTACAAGCCGATTGATTTTCGGCGAGGCTGACATGGGGGAAAGAAAGTGGATAAGTTAAACACTTCAATATTGAATCATAAGCGAACGGTTATTATTGTCTATGCGGTACTAACTGTGGTTTCGATCTTCCTGGCCATGGCCGTACCGGTCAACTACAACATGATAGACTATCTACCGGAGGAGGCTCCGTCGACGAAAAGCATTGATATGATGCAAAAAGAATTCGATGAGGGTCTGCCGAATTGCAATATCTACGTACCGAATATAAGCCTGATCCGGGCGCGTGAGATGAAGGATGAGCTCCTTAAAATGTCGGAAGTCTCGGGCGTCGTCTGGCTGGATATGCTGGTCGATATCACTGTGCCGCTGGAAATGGCGGACAGCAGGACGGTAGAAACCTTCTATAAGGACGGCGGGGCGCGCTATATCGCCACGGTTGATTCGGAAAATATGTCGGAAGCGCTGGAAAATATTCGTACCGTTGCTGGCGGGGAAGCGGCAATTTCCGGACAGGTTATCGATTTGGCTTTTGCGCAGAATGCGACCGGAAGCGAAATGGTTAAAGTGGTTGCTTTGCTCCTGCCGCTGATTTTAATTATTCTGGTTTTTGCCACCCGTTCCTGGATCGATCCGCTCCTGGTGCTGATTACAATCGGTGTCGGAGTTCTCCTAAACATGGGGAGCAATATTATTTTTAAGAATATTTCTTTCATCACCCAAGCCGTCGGAGCGGTGTTGCAGATGGCCGTATCGATCGACTATGCGGTTTTCCTGTTGCACAGATTCAATCAATATACCGATGAAGGGATGACTCCTTTTGCGGCGATGAAGCTCGCGATGCGTACATCAGTAGTCTCGATTCAGGCCTCGGCAATGACCACTCTGTTGGGTTTCCTGGCTCTGATATTTATGCGCTTCCGCATCGGTCCGGATATGGGTATTGTTCTGGCCAAGGGAATAATCTTCAGCTTCCTGACGGTTATGACGCTTTTGCCGGCGTTGATTCTGGCTTCATATCGTCTTGGCGACCGGCTGCGCCATCGTAATCTGATGCCGAGCTTTGCCGGAATATCCAAGGGGATTATCAAAGTACGTTGGTTGGTTATCATTATCGTCCTGATATTTATCCCGGTTACCTACCTGGGTCAGCTGAACAATGATTTCATATACGGCATCAACGATGAATTCGACCCGGCCAGCCGCTATGCGTTCGATCGACAGCTGATCCGGGATAAGTTCGGAGAAGAGCAGCAATGGGCGCTACTGGTTCCGCGCGGTCAGCCGGGAAGTGAACGGGTGCTGATGGATCAATTGGATAAATTGCCGGGGATCACCAGCGTGACCGGCTATGCCCGTTTGCCGGGTTCGGCGTTGCCGCAGGAGTTCGTGCCGGCGGATCAGGTTGAACAACTACTCAGTCCGAATTACAGCCGGATTATTATTACGGCCGCGGTCCCTGCCGAGAGTGAGAGATCCTTCGAACTGGTTGAGACGGTTCGCGAGCGGGCAGAGGCACTTTATCCGGAGGGGGTGCATCTCGCCGGAGAGAGCGTCAGCCTGGTTGATATGCGGGATACGATTCATAAGGACAACTCGATAGTTAACGGATTAGCCATATTGGCGGTCGGGTTGGTCATATTGCTGACCTTCCGCTCCCTGTCCATACCGCTGGTTCTGCTACTGACAATCGAAACCGCTATCTGGTTCAATCTGAGCATCCCCTACTTTTTCGGTACAAAGCTGAGTTATCTGGGATATCTCATCATCAGTACGGTGCAGTTAGGCGCCACCGTCGACTACGCGATCCTATACACCCAACTCTATCTGGAGGAGCGGCAACTGAAAACACCTCGTCAGGCGGCAAAAGACGCCCTGACCAACACATTGCCGGCCATCTTGCCGCCGGCCATGATTCTTATGTTGACCGGGTATATGTTATCGTGGATCTCGACGCTCTCGATGGTAAATGAACTGGGGCTAGTCCTGGGTCGAGGCGCTATGCTTTCCTTCCTCATGGTCGTGCTTTTCCTGCCGGCGCTCATAATGATACTGGACAAGCCGATCAAGGCTTTGACCTTAAAATCCGGCTGGAATCGCGGCGCGAATGTCACCGAGGAGAGCGTTGTCTCGACGGCTGAACTTAATAAACCTATAGATAAACCTTCAAATGAAAGTTCAAATGAACCTAATGAACCTAATGAACCTTTACAGAAATACGTTAACGGAAACAGATGAGATCGGGGAGGGAAAGAATTTATGTCTAAAGTAAAAAACATGCAAAGAATATCACACCGGAGGCCGATTCGTCGGATAGTGGTTTTACTTATTTGTCTGGCCGTGTTCCTGGTCGGGATCGGGAGTGCTTCTCCCGTCCGGCGCGATTGTCCCGGAGGCGGTGGAACGATCCGGGCGGAGGGTTCTACGGCGACGACGCCGGTCATCGAAGGCCAGGATGCCGGCATAGTCAAAAATGAGGAAGTGGTCTACGGTCGCCTGAATGCGGACGGCACGCCGCGGGAATTCTATGTCGTGGAGAGCTTTAACGTCGCTAAGGAGGGTGTTCTGAGCGATGTCGGCAACTTTGACCGCCTGGTCAATCTGACTTCTTCCACTGAAATTGAATATCGGGACAACAAGCTCCGGGTGCAGGTTGAACCGGGTTTATTCTTCTATCAGGGGAATGTCAGCGGCGTCGAGTTGCCCTGGGAAGTTTTCCTCTCTTATACACTCGACGGGCAACCGATCGGGGCGGAAGAATTGTCGGGGCGGAACGGCGATCTGTTGATTAAGCTGGCGATACGGCCGCGTGCCTCTATTTCCGACTCAATGCGCGATTATTATATTCTTCAAACGCAGCTCACTTTCGACTCGGAGGCGGCCGAGGTTATAGATGCGCCTCTGGCTACCCAGGCGCTGGCCGGAAATAACCGTGTGGTAAGCTTCACGACCTTGCCCGGAAAAGAAGATAATTATGAATTACGCCTGGCGATTACCGATTTCCATATGGATCCGATCAGCATCACGGCTCTGTCGATGGAATTTCCGTTTGATCTCAAGGCGGACGATTTCACCAAGGCTCTGGACCCCATGTTGGACGGCTTGCGTGATTTGAATGACGGCCTACAGAAACTCAACGACGGAATGCCGGAACTGAAGACGGGCACGACTGATCTGACCGACGGCGCCGACGCGCTGACGGACGGCGGCAAGGAGTTGCTGAAAGGCGCCGATGAACTGCTGAGTGGTCTGAAGAAGTATGTCGACGGCGTCGGAGCAGTCCTGCAGGGAATCGAACGCTTGGCCGACGGCTCGGCGCAGTTGGTGCCGGCGGGGGAAAAACTCGCCAACGGTCTGGGAGAACTGCGTGCCGGAGGACCGGCGCTGGCCGACGGTCTGCGTGAACTGGCGCAGGGCTTGGGAGAAATGGCGCGCCAGATCAGGGCGCAATTGGCGGAATTGCCGCAGGTCGATGCCGCCGGTATCGAGCAACTCCTGGCCGGCAGCCAAGCGATCCGGAACGCGCTGGCGGAATTGAAACAGAGCGGCACGGCTCTCGCCGGAGGGGCGGAGCAGGGTCTGGCGGGTCTGGCACAGCTGGGTGAAAAACAAGCGGAACTGGCTCAATTGGCGCAACTGCTTCAGGAAAATCCGGCGGCCTTGGCGCAACAATGGCAGTTGAGCCCCGAGGCGCTGCAAAACCAGGATGTACAGATCCTTTTCGGCGTGTTGCAGGGGATTCTGAGCGATATCAACCAGGGTCTGAGCGGACTGGGTCAGTTGTCCGAACTGCTGTCCGGGATCCCGGCGTATACGAGCGGAGTGTCCGCCTTGGCCGACCAATACGCGCAACTCGACGCGGCCTTGGCTCAGTTGGTTGCCGAAATCGGACGGATGGCGCAATTGGCCGGCGGTATGAATGAACTGGCGGATAATCTCGACCTCTTTAAGACCGGACTCGACCGGGCTCTGGCCGGGTTGGAGCAGTACTTTAAGGGCGTTGATGCGGTCTATGCCGGCTTGGCAGGCGTGAGAGACAAAAACGGCAAATTGACCACTCCAGGCCTGAATTCTGGCCTCGCGCAATTGAATCAGGGGCTGCGGCAACTGTATGACGGCAGCAGCGCAATAGGCCGCTCCGGCTCGCAACTGACCGGGGGTCAGAGCGAGATAGTCGACGGAATCAGCAAGCTGATTGACGGAAACGGCGAATTGGCGGACGGCCTGAGGGAGTATGCGTCGGGTATCAATAAAGTAGCCGACGGGGTCGGTGAGATGGCCGACGGCACGGCGGAAATTGATGAGCGCCTGGACAATATCGACAAGGAAATTATGGAGCAAATCGAGGAGAAATTCCCCGTGCTCAAGAAGGGAACATTGGAGTTAACGTCCTTCGTTCCCGGTCGGGATTCGCGGCCGGACACCCAGCAATTTATATTGCTGGTCGACGGAGTCGACAAGGTCGAGCGCTCCACCCCGATAGTTGATGAGCCCAAGGCGAAATCGCTCTGGGAGCGTATACTGGACGTTTTCCGTTGATTCTCAGCCCGCGGAGAGCTCTCCGCGGGCCAAAATATAAAATTGTCTCCGAATCGAAATATTTGCGCCGACAAAGTAGTGTAAACTTAGGCGTGTTCTTGAGTATTTGTCCTGTTTCGAGTAAAGTTACATGAACAGGACATATTAGGGAGACATATATTATGGATGAATTAACCAAGAGCATCCGCCGGGTCGGAGAGCTTTTGATAAATACGGTCGGGGTGGTAGATGATACCGGCCTGGTCATAGCCTGCACCGATGAGTCACGGTTGGGACAGAAAGACCGTGAGGCTGTGGCGCTTATTGAAAGCGGCGACACTTTTAGAGTGACCGGGAAAAATACCTGGCAACGTTTGGCTACCCGCCCAGGTCTGAACTACTACTGTTTCATAGAGGGCAGCGACCCGGTTGCGCTGGACTACCTCGGTTTACTTTCGGAATGGCTGGGTCTGGCCGTGCGCGATTGGGGGAATGAGTCGCGTCGCGACAACCTTCTGCGCAATGTACTGTTACAAAATGAACTCCCCGGTGAGATTGCGTCCAAGGCGCGCAATCTGGGAATTATCTATACCGCGTCGCGAATCTGTATACTGGTTCGCCTGGAGCACCGCGATACCGGCGGCGAATGTGTCGAAGTCATAGGCAACCTTTTCCCGGATCGCGAGACCGATTATGTGGTTTCAATCGATGATAGGAATATCGTCCTGATTCACACCCTCACCCCGGACGATTCGGGCGAAGTGAATCGGATTGCCGTCGAGATTCGCGACAACCTCAGTACCGAACTGATGACCAAAGTAAGCATCGGCATCGGAATGCCGGCCTACAATCTGCGCGATTGCGCCCGTTCCTATCGCGAATCCGCCCTGGCTCTTGAGGTCGGGGGACTCTTTTCCCGCGATCGCTCGATTGTCTATTACGAGAAGCTCGGCCTCGGGCGTCTGATTTATCAGATGTCGCCGACGCTGTGTAAGATTTTTCTGGATGAGGTGTTTCCCAACGATTCCTATGAGGCCCTGGATCGTGAAACGTTGAACACGGTGGAGGTGTTTTTTGCCTGCAGCCTTAACGGCTCCGAAACTTCACGCCGCCTCTTTGTGCATCGCAACACGTTGGTTTACCGCCTGGACAAAGTCCAAAAAATCACCGGACTTGATTTGCGCAATTTCGACGACGCGGTTTTGTTTAAGTTCGCTTCAATGGTTAAGCGTTACCTTGAGCGGCAGGGAGGTGTGCTCGGCGGAGCTCCGAACTGGTTGAATCGCCCCTGACGATATGTATGGCTTTTATCGAGTTTAGAAATGTCTACATGTCTTATAGGCAGGATCTCATGCAACGCGCCGGTTACGGTCGTTCGGCGGCTAATCGACGGCGGCTTTCGCAACGCAATGCGGTTGCCGGTCGACACCGCTTTCGCTCCGGCGGCGATGACGGATATGCCCTGCGTGACGTCAGCTTCGGGATAGATCGCAATGAGTTCGTATTCATCATCGGCCCCAGCGGATCCGGCAAGACGACATTGGCGAAACTGCTGATTCGCGAGGCCTATCCGTGCAGCGGAGAGGTAATTATCGGGCGGCGTAATATTCATTCCATGCCGCGGCGCTACATCCCCGAATTGCGACGCAAAGTCGGCACCGTTTTTCAGGATTTTCGTCTGATCCCGCGTCGTACCGTGGCGGAAAATATCGCCTTCGCTCTGGAGATTATCGGTACCAGACGCAGCGAGATCGATCTGCAGGTGCAGAATATGTTGGCGATGGTCGGTCTGCGCGATCGATCCGACGCAATGCCGGACGAGTTGTCAGGCGGTGAACAACAAAGAGTGGTTATCGCCCGGGCAATGGTCGGCAGTCCCGGTATACTCGTCGCCGACGAGCCGACCGGCAACCTCGATCCGGAAAATGCCCTGCGGGTTCTGCAGATTTTGAGCCGCATCAACGAGCAGAAAACCACTGTGATCGTTTGTACCCATGACGACACTATCGTCAATCTGATGCAAAAACGGGTAATCGTGATCCGCGACGGAGTTCTCACCAGCGACCAGCGCGTCGCCGGATATGATATGGGCGCTGACGAGCCTTATTCCGAGCGAGGTATATTCTATTGAGACGGAAGCGCGTAAGAAAATCCATCACCTTTGCGATGCGCTGGCGGGCTTTTTTGCGTTCTCTCCGCGAGACCTTTATCAACATACTGCGTCATCCTTTCATGGTCATAACGTCGATTGTGACCGTGACCTTTATGCTGGTTCTTCTGGGTGCTTTCGCGGTCTTTTCGATTAACGCCGATCTGATCGTCCGTCGAGCCGCTCAACAACCGCCGATTGAGATTTTCAGCGAACCCGGCTTGGAGAAGAGTCGGGCGGAGAAAATCCGTCTCGCTCTCGAAGAACGGGACGATGTGATCGACTTGCGCGTGCTCTCGCCGGAAGAAAACCTGGAGGAGTTTCGCCGTGGTCTGGGTGAAGACGGAGCAAAAACCTTGCAGTATTATAATGCCCGCTATCTGCCCTGGTCATTTATCGTGCGCCTTTCCGACCCGGATCCGGAGCAGGCAGCGGCGCTTGCCGCTCAGATTCGCGGAGTTCCCGGAGTGGCCGAGGTGGTCTATAACAGTGATCTGATAGCGGGTCTGAGCAACCTGTCCAAGACTTTGCTGGTGGTTTCGGCGGTAATTTTTGTTATACTGTCAGGGGTCGCTTTGTTTATAATTTCCGGCACGGTGCGGGCCTCGGTTGCGGCGCGCGGCGAGGAAATAGAGATTATGAAGTATTTGGGAGCAACCAACTCTTATATACGTATACCGTATATGCTGGAGGGGGCGCTGATCGGTTTTACGGGTGCTGTTTTGGGCTGTACGATCCTTATATTATTGTGGCAGCGGATTTATATGCATCTGATGAGCGGAACCGCCGTAACCAGCTTTCTGGCCCTGATGCCGGTAAAGCAGATGGCGCCTTTGCTGGCTCTGATCACACTGCCCTTGGGGGTGTTGATCGGTTCAATCGGCAGCGTCGTTTCGATGCGGCGTTTTGTCAAGGTTTGATGAGGTCCGTATTCGGACGGGGAGGATAATATGCCGATAAAAACACATATCGGTTTTCGTGAAAGGCTGCGCCGGGAGAGGGCAGCTGTGTCCGCCGCCCGTGAAAGTAAGAACGCGGTCGTCGGGACTCTTAAGTGTAAGGATGCGGACGTTGCGATTCGCTCCGACCGAGTCCGCCGCACGACGTATCTGCTTGCGCTGATCTTGGTGCATGTTCTTATGATTCCTCAGTTCTTCCCACTACTTTGTCATGCCGAAGAGATTGTGATTCCCACCATGCCGCCGACCGAGTCGCGCTTCGAGGATAGTGAATATGAGGAAGATCTGGTTAAGGCGCGCGATCGCCAAGCCGAACAGCTGCGACAGATGGAGGCGCAGATGGCGGCCCTGAAGAATGAAAATGCCCTGCTCCAGGCGAAAATAAGTGAGGTGAGTGCCGAGAGCGAGGCGGTGCGTCAGGCTTATGACCAGATAAAGGCCGAACTTGCACAGGCGGCGGAGGCCCTGGAAGCGGCGATCAACGAATATACGGAGGCGGTGGCCGAGAGCCGGGAGAAGTTCAAAGAATATACGGAACGCCTTTCGGCGATGTTTTATCTGCGCCGTCAAAGTCTGCTGGAGGTTGTACTGGGTGCCGGCGATATAACCGGTGTTTATACCTGTCTACGTTTACGGACGATTATCGCCCGCGACGATAAAAAGGCGCTGGACAATTTGAATAGTGCGGTGGCGGTGGCAGAATCGCTGCGTTACGCTGCGGAAAACACAAAAAGCGAGTACGAAGAGTATGTGCGGCTCAAGCAAAAGGAGTTGACTGCTTTGGAGGAAGGTCTGGCGCGGCTGGCAGAAGAGAAACGTACTCATGATGCGCAGCTATTGAGTCGGGGTGACGCCCTGGAAGATCTGCGCAATGAACACGAAGGCGTCCAGGAGGATCTGGATAACTTCTATGCCGACAAGGCAAAGTATGAAGAAGCCAGGCGTCTGCTGGCCCAATTACGTGAGGAGAAAATTGCCGAGAAGAGTAGCATAGTGGCCTCGCGTAGCGAGTCGGCGAGTATTGCCGAGTCTATTCGGGCTGTTGAGTCAAGCCGGGCGGAAGAATCACGGATTGCCGAGTCGATCCGGCGTTCAATTGAGGAGAGCTCGCTGGCGGAATCGCGGCGTATTTCGGAATCAATACGCCAGTCGGAGGAAGAGTCACAGAATCTGAGTTCAACTTCGGATCCGGCGGAGAATTCGCAATCGGTTGTGGGGACTACTACGAACGTTGGCGAAGATCCGACGGAGCCGCCCCGGACGATCGAAGAGCCTTACGATCCGAATCGTCCGCAGCAAATGGTCTGGCCTTTGCCGGCCTGGTCCTATATATCTTCGGCCTACGGGATGCGAATTCACCCTATCACGGGACGGAAAGCCTGGCATTACGGCACCGACTTTGCTGGACCCCGCGCGCTCGGTTCCCCGATTGTTTCGGTGCTTGACGGCGTGGTTATTATGAAAATCTATCCCTATCCGGATAAGGCGACTTCCTGGCCGAAAACCGGCCTGGGGAATTATGTTGCCGTACTGCATGACAACGGGCTGACGTCGATATACGGACATATGATGAGTATCAGCGTCAATGAGGGAGATATAGTCCGGCAGGGCGATATTCTGGGTACTTGCGGTAGCACGGGCGCTTCAACCGGACCGCATTTACATTTTGAACTGATTGATGAGGTTTACGGTAACCCCAATTATAATATGCGTATTAATCCGATGGATCCACGCCATTTGGGTTTGCTAAGTAAATAATTTGAGGAGAACTGAAAGAGGATGGAAGATAGATATTATTCCGAACCCGAAGAGAATGTGAGATATTATCAGTATCCCGAGCCGCCGCGGAAGAATTCCGGTGGCCAAATCCTGACAGTCATTCTGGCTGTTCTACTGACCTTCCTTCTAGCGGTAGGGGCTACCGTGATAGTAATGACGATCACATTTGGCTTTCGTAGAGAGGTCAAGAGCAAAACGGATATCCAGCAAATCGACCCTGATTATCTCATCGGCGAAGTCGACATTATGAAAATAGTGCCGCGTACGGCGGGAGACGAAGAAGCCGAAAAGCTCGAAGCGAAGAAACTCGAGGAAATCGTCAGGCATCTCTATGAAAGTTACTACCGTAACCTGACCCGCAGCGATATATACAAGGCGCTGGGTCTCGGCCTGATTGAGCAGCAGGACAGTCCATACACTTATTACCTGACTGCCGAAGACTATACGCAAATCCGTACGGAAATGGGAGGTAGTTATGTCGGCATCGGCGCGTCGGTTAATGCGCCGGAACCCGGTCGCTATGTTATTTTTGATGTTCTGGAAAATTCTCCGGCGGAAAAGGCCGGCCTGCTGGCGGATGATGAGCTTGTTTCAGTGGATAATATGTTGGTGACCAGTTTTACGGATATCAACGATCTGGCTAATCATATCAAGGGCAAAGAGGGTACCGTGGTAACGATTGAGCTCTATCGCCCCTCGACCAAAGAGAACTACACCGTGCAGATTATCCGCGCCAGCGTCAACACCGTCGACGTTACGGTCAGTATGATAAATGATCAGGTCGGCTATTGTTATATGCGCGAGTTTACCGGAACCTTTGCCGCCCAGTTTGAAAAGGGGATGCGTGAGCTGATGGAAAAAGGAGCCAAGCATATTGTTTTCGATCTGCGCGAAAATCCGGGCGGAGATGCCCATCAGCTGGTCTTAGCTCTTGACATGTTATTGCCGGAGGGAGTGATCGCCACTTTAAAGGGGCGTAGCGAAGGCAGGCCGATCGAGGACGTATGGGAGTCGACGGATCGGATGATAGTTCCGAAAGATGTTAAATTTGCCTGTCTGGTCAGCAATCGCTCTGCCAGTGCGGCCGAACTCTTTGCCGGCGCACTACGCGACCACGGTCGTACCGTTATAATCGGCGAACAGACTTACGGAAAGGGTTCGGGAACCGCTTTCTTCCCGCTGGCGGACGGATCGGCGGTGAATATTACGATTTTCCAATACTACTTACCCTCGGGCGAATTGATTGAGGGTCGCGGCTTAAAACCGAATCTGGAGATTTCTCTGCCGCAGGAGTTGCGGGGTACGTCCGTTCGTCGCCTAACCAGGGCGGAAGATACACAGTTAAAGGCGGCGCTGGATTATCTGGGAGTCTCGGGTTTATATCCGACACCGAGCCCCAAGCCGACACTGACTCCGACGCCGGGTCCGAAAACGACGACGCCTACGACAGAGCCGACGAAACCCTCGACGACCGCTAAATCGACGGCGACACCCACCAATCCTCCGACTACTGTTACTCCCTCGTCAACCGCTAAGGCCACGCCGACCCCCACTTCCGCGCCAACCAAGGGATCCGGTTCCTAATGACGTGATGCCGCAACAGATTTCCAATCCGTACGATCTGATCGTTCACAGTTACGCCCATTTCCAGGATCCGGCGGTCGAGGCGGTGCGCCGGGCGAGTGCCGAACTGCTGGCGCTTGCGGCCTTGCGTGATAAACTGCCGTCCGCGACTTTGCCATATACTATTATTGAAGCCCCCTGTATAAATGATTTTATTTCCTCGTCTATATCTTCGTCCGGAAGTTCGGGCGTCGGTGACTGGTCGTCTCGTTCCGTAGCCGACTTGGGCTGCGGTGCCGGTGAATTTGCCGCCGGTCTGGCAGCACGCGGGGCATGTGTATACGGATATGACAGTTCCGCAAAAATGCTTGCTCGGGCCGAGCGGGATTTTCCGTCCGCTTCCTATCCGGACTTACACTTCATCCGCACGGAATTGCCCGAATTTAAGGTGCCGGAACCTCTGACCGCCTGCTTTGCCCTGCATGATGTCGTCAATCATTTGACTAATGCCAAGGCGGTGTGTCAACTTTTCGATAATTGCTATGCTCAATTGAAGCCGGGCGGTTCTCTTGTCTTTGATGTCCTTACCGAGCGCTATGCCCGGGCGATGGTGGCGACGGATTTGTCCTATTATTTGGCCGAGGATCTGACGGCTTTCTTTTATAATACCTATAAAGGTGCCTATTTGACCGCGGAAATCACGCTCTTTTTGCCGGTGTCCGAAGCGGCGGTGAATGAACCGTCAGTTGCCGGGACGCTCTGGCGGCGGTATGAACTGCAAATTAAGCAGAGAATCTATAAAATAAGCGCTCTGAGCAAGGCTCTAAGCGGTAGCGGCTTTCGCGCCGTGCGCTGGTTCGCACTGCGCCATCCCCATGCCGAGGTGTTGCGGGCCGAATTGCCGGAGACGGCGGACGGATCTCCGGAGCGGGAGCTGCGCCTTTATTGTTGTGCGAGGAAATGACGAATACGCTTGAGTACAGAGACGAATTGGTACGTGCCGTGATGCTGGGAGGAAAGGCCCGCCTGCTGGCGGTTACCGCCCGTGACTCGGTCAGTGAATTGGTGCGGGTGCATGCGCTCTCTCCGACGATGACGGTGGCGGCCGGACGCTGGCTGATTTGCGGTATTTTTGCCGGCGCCGATCTGAAAGGCGAGACTGATGCGGTCAATGTTACCGTGCAGTGCGACGGACCGATCGAAGTATTGACAACGGTATGCGACTATGGCAATCGGGTGCGCCAATCAGTGCTGCATCCGCATTTGGAGCTACCGGAGGGGGAGAATTATCGCGACCTCGGCGCTCTGTTCGGCAAAGGTGTTTTGCGGGTTACCCGCACGCAGGGTGAGGCGCGTCCTTGGGTGGGTACCTGCGATATGCTCAGCGGCAACGCGGGAGACGATTTCGCCTATTATCTGACCACTTCGGAGCAGGTGAACAGCTTTGTCAGCCTGAGCGTTGAGATTGATCGCGGCGGAGTCGTCGCCGCCGGAGGTCTCTTGGTCCAGGCTCTGCCCGGTTGCGAAGGGGAGGATCTGGATTATCTCGAAGCGCGGGCACAGGGAATGCCGCCCCTGAGTTTTTTCCTGCGGGAAGGATTCACCGCGGCGCAACTGATCGAGTTGTTTGCCGGATATAGCGACGTCGAGTATCTGGCGACCGAGCCGGTTACGTACAGTTGCCCCTGTTCGCGTTCGCGGATGAGTCGCAACCTGATTGCCCTGGGGCGGGAACAGTTGACAGAGCTGGCTGACGATCCGGAGGGGATTGAGCTGGTCTGCTGGTTCTGCCGGACACGCTACAACTTTTCACAGACTGAGGTGCGGGAATTATTGGCGTCGGCGCGCTAAGGGTCTCGGCTTAAAGATATTAGATTCGGTATTTACCGGGAGGAGCCCTGTGTTTGGCAAGTTAGGTTATGCTTGCTATAATCGAGTGCGGGCAGGGAGCTGCCGATGCAGAAAGTAGGTAAAGTATGTTCAGACCGATTTTAGTTGTTCTTGCCGCCGGTATGGGAAGCCGTTACGGCGGTCTCAAACAGATCGATCCGGTGGGGCCGAACGGTGAAGTGATAATCGACTATTCTTTGTATGATGCGAAGCGGGCCGGCTTCGAGACCGTTGTTTTTATCATTAAAGAGGAGATAGAAGCTGCCTTTAAAGAAGCGATTGGTAATCGTATAGAGGAGTATATGGAAGTGCGCTACGCTTTCCAGGAACTGACGATGTTTACCGAAGAAGCGGGAATTCCCGAGGGCAGAGAGCGTCCCTGGGGGACCAGCCATGCCGTACTGTGTGCCGCCGAACAGATTGACGCGCCCTTTGCGGTAATCAATGCCGACGATTATTACGGCCCCGGCGCTTACAAGCTATTGTATGAGTTCCTGCGCGATCACGCCGACAGCCCGCAAAATGACTATTGTATGGTCGGCTATCGCCTGGCGAATACTTTGACCGACCACGGTACCGTATCGCGGGGCATTTGTTCGAGCGATGCGAATGACTATTTGCAGGTCATTGACGAGCGGAAGAAAATCGAAAAAGTGCCCGGCGGGGGACGTTTTACGGAGGATGAGGGGGCGAGTTGGGAATTCCTGCCCGATGATACGCTTGTATCCATGAATATGTGGGGCTTTACGCCGGCTTTTTTGGGACAGTTGAAGGAGCTCTTTCCGGAGTTCCTGCGGCGGATCAAGGAGGAGAACCCGCTTCGCGGCGAGTTCTATCTGCCGGCGGCGATTGCGGCTCTGTTGGCCGACGGCAGGGCTCGGGTCAAGGTTCTGTCCAGTCCCGACCGCTGGTTCGGCGTGACGTATCGCGAAGACAAGCCGCGGGTTATGGAAGCATTGGCGGCCAAGCACGCCGCGGGCGAATACCCCACGCCCCTGTGGCAGAAAGCAGTTGACGGAGATGTAGAAATCAATTATGCGTAAATACGGTAAGTCGGCACTAATCCTTGTTCTGCTAATGCTCATCCTGCCGATCTGGGCGGCCTGTACGCGGTTGCCTCTGCCCGGCACCAACGGTTCCTGGGATGTGGCGGACGGAACGACGCTTCCGTCCGAGCCCGCGGAGACGACTGCTGAACCGCCGGCTTCGCCGACAACCGCTCCCACTGCCGTGCCGACATCGACTCTCGCTTTGACCCCGAGTCCGACTCCGTCTCCGTCACCAAGTCCGACTCCGTCACCGAGTCCCACCTCAACTCCCACCCCCACTCCGACTCTTACTCCGACCGTAAGCCCGACCGCTCCTCCGGTCAGCGGTAATGTCAATGAGGCAAAGGTTATGAGTTTGGATAATACTACCCATGGCTGGTGGTATCGCATCCCGAATCCGCCCTTTAAGGACATTCCGGCCACTATTGATAAGTCAACCCAGGCTTTGTTCGATAAATACGGAGCATACTGGCAGGCTAAGCCGAAGCCGGGGAAAAAGACAGTCTATATCACCATGGACGAAGGCTATGAGTACGAAGAAAATACGACGTCCATTTTGAACACGGCGCGTGAGAAGGATGTGAAGATTAACTTCTTCATCACCGGGCATTTTTTGAAAAGCCGTCCGGATTTGGTAAAGCGCATGCTGGCAGAGGGTCATTTGGTCGGTTCGCACACTTATTCGCATCCGAGCAGCCCGGATCTGCTGGCCAAAAAGGGCGTGAGCGCGGTTGTAGATGATCTGCGCCGTTTGGAAAAGGAGTACACCGCCCTGACCGGACAGAATATAGCAATGTGGTTGCGCCCGCCGCAGGGCAGTTACAGCGAGGCGACCCTGGAACTGTGGCGGCAGATGGGCTACAAGCCGGTGATGTGGAGTTTTGCCTATAGGGACTGGGAGGTAAACGCGCAACCGAAGCCTGAAGACGCCAAAGAGCGGATTCTCGGTGAATTGCACGACGGATCGATTCTGTTGATTCATGCGGTTTCCAAAACCAACGCACAGATTCTGGGAAGTATAATCGACGGAATTCGCGAGCGCGGATATAGCATCGAGTTGCTTTCGGATCTGCCGTAGAGGAACTATGGCAGATTGAACAGGGTTTTGCGGAGCGCCCGGGAAAAGTTTGTGCAAAATTAATTCTTAGGATGTATGCAACGGCACTTGCATGAAATAAATATTTTTGCTACTATGGTCGCCGTTGCGCTTTTAAGGTCGCTTGCGGACGACAGCACGTCTTAAGTAGCGTAGCGCACAAATGTGATGACGTCTGAGATTGCTCCCCGGCTTCTGCCGCCGACGGGAGGTAACTTAGACAGAGAAGTCGGCTCGCGAAGCCGGCGAGGTCTGTAGGGTTGGGACACGATCCCGAATGTGCCGCAAAATGCGGTTGACCCAGCGAGACATACTCAGCTGGGTTTTATGATGGGGGTAGATGGAACGCCCGGGTCGGTGTTGAGAAACACGATACGGGTCCCGACACCGGAGACGAGCAGAATTATTGGAGGATAGAGAATGGCTGTCAATCAGAAAATCAGGATTAGATTAAAGGCCTTTGACCATGAGATTTTGGATCAGAGCGCTCAGCGCATCGTCGAAACCGCGCAGCGGACGGGAGCGAGTGTTTCCGGACCGATTCCTCTGCCGACAACGCGCGAGATAACGACGATTCTGCGTTCCCCGCATGTGGACAAAGATTCGCGGGAGCAGTTCGAGTTGCGCACATATAAGCGCCTGATCGATATTTTAGCGCCCAACCCCAATACCGTTGATGCATTGATCAAGTTGGATATGCCCGCCGGCGTGAACGTGGAGATCAAGCTCTGAGGCAAGGCGAAATTATGGAGGAATGAGAAGTGAGTAAATTTATGCTGGGTTACAAAGCGGGTATGACACAGATCTTCAACGAAGACGGAATCGCCATACCTGTTACCGTGATTCAATGCGGACCTATACATGTAATGGCCAGAAAGACTCCCGCCACCGACGGGTATTCCGCCGTTCAGGTGGCCTTTGACGATGTCAAACCCTCACGGGTCAATCGTCCCGAGACCGGGCAGTTTGAAAAGGCCGGTGTCAGCCCCAAGCGCCATGTGCGTGAGTTTAGAGTTTCGGATAATGCGGAGTTTGCGCCGGGTCAGCGCATCAATGTCAGCGAGATGTTTGCCGTCGGAGATCGGGTTGACGTAACGGGAACTTCGAAAGGTAAAGGATTTCAGGGCGCCATTAAGCGCCACGGACAGCGCATAGGTCGCCGCTCGCACGGTTCGAAATATCACCGCCGGGTCGGCTCCATGGGAGCATCGGCGACGCCGTCTCGAGTAATGAAGGGCAAGAAGATGCCCGGGCAGATGGGCAACGAGCGGGTTACGGTGCAAAATCTCGACGTGGTTATGGTAGACGGAGAACGTAATATTTTGGTTCTGAAAGGGGCCGTTCCCGGAATCAAAGGCGGTTGTTTGGCAATTAAGCAAACCGTCAAGAGCGCCAAATAGGTTACCGCTCGAAGCAAAGTGCTGAGCGAGTGGGGAGGAAAACAATGCCGAAAGTTGATGTATATAATTTAGAGGGTAAGGTCGTCGGATCGATCGAATTGGCCGACTCGGTATTCGCCGTCGAGCCGCATCATGACCTGGTTCATCGGGTGGTGAAGATGCAACTGGCCAACCGCCGTCAGGGTACGGCGAAGGTCAAGGGCCGTAGCGAGGTTAGAGGCGGCGGACGTAAACCTTGGCGCCAGAAGGGTACCGGGCGGGCACGTCACGGTTCAACCCGTGCCGCACAGTGGGTCGGCGGCGGAATTATCTTCGGGCCGACACCACGTGATTACAGCTACTCCATGCCGAAAAAAATGCGCCGTCGGGCGCTGTTGTCGGTGCTGTCGAACAAACTCGCCACCGATAAGCTGATTATTGTCGATGATATGACGCTCAAAGCGCCGAAGACGAAGCTTTTTGTCCAAGCAATGAAGAATATTAATGTGAACGGATCCGCTCTGTTGTTCGACAGTGAGCCGAATGAGCCGTTCCGCCGCTCCGCGAACAATGTGCCGCAAGTCAAATTCACTCCGGTCAATACGATTAACGTCCTTGACCTGCTGAAATTTGAATATTGCGTACTCTCGCGAGCGGCCGCCGAGCAACTTCAGGAGGTTTACACGAAATGAAAGACGCACGTGAGATAATTATTCGCCCGATCATTACCGAGCGCTCCGGTAACGACGCCGCTATCGGTTGCTATACTTTCGAAGTGGCTCTTAAGGCGACCAAGCCCGAGATCAGTCGCGCCGTCGAGGAACTCTTCGGTGTTAAGGTTCTCTCGGTAAATACCATGAACCTGCCCGGCAAGATCAGACGTCGGGGCGCTACGGTGGGCCGCACGGCCCGTCGCAAAAAGGCGCTGGTGACCATAGATCTGAATCCCGTTGCCGAGACATATCATACCGCCGGGGGCAAGGAAGTCAGTACCGGACGTCGTTATAAGACCTCCATAGATGAGTTCGGCTTTGCCCAGTAGAGCGCAGTAAGGCGATTGAAGGAGAGAAGAAATGCCTGTAAAAAGCTATAAACCGACTTCGCCGGCACGGCGACATATGACATCCTCGGATAATTCCGATCTGACCAAGAAAAAACCGGAAAGGGCTCTGGTTCGCGGCAAGTTCCGCTCGGCCGGTCGCAATGTGTACGGACGGATTACGGTACGCAATCGCGGCGGCGGTGCCAAGCGTAAAATCAGGACTTTGGATTGGAAGCGCGTCAAGGACGGCATCCCGGCCAAAGTGGCGGCGATAGAGTACGACCCCGGTCGCACGGCACGCATCGCATTGTTGCATTATGTCGACGGATATAAGAGCTACATTATTGCTCCCGACGGAGTTAAGGTCGGCGACGTCCTCTACAGCGGTACCGGTTCCGACATAGTTCCGGGCAACTGCCTGCCGCTGGCCGATATCCCGGTCGGTACGGAAATCCACAATATCGAACTCGCACCGGGTGCCGGCGCGCAGATGGTGCGCTCGGCCGGTGGATCCGCTCAGGTGATGGCTAAAGAAGGCGCCTTTGCGCTGATACGCCTGCCTTCGGGAGAAGTCCGCATGGTGCATCTGACCTGCCGTGCCACGATCGGTACGGTCGGTAATGCCGAGCACGAAAATATCGATTACGGCAAGGCCGGTCGCCGCCGTCATATGGGGCGTCGTCCTCACGTCCGCGGCGTCGTCATGAATCCGATCGACCATCCGCACGGCGGTGGTGAGGGCAAAAGCCCGGTCGGTCGTCCGTCGCCGGTTACCCCCTGGGGTGTTCCGACGCGTGGTAAGAAAACCCGTAAACGCAATAAGCACTCTAATAAGTATATTGTTAGGCGCCGAGCGAAGAAATAAGGGAGGCTCTGATGAGTAGATCTAGAAAAAAAGGTTATTTTGTTCAACCTCGGTTGCTGAAACGTATTCAGGACCTGAACAGCCGTAACGAGAAGCGAGTATTGAAGACCTGGTCGCGCGCCTCGACAATATTTCCGGAAATGGTCGGCCATACCATTGCGGTGCACGACGGAAGAAAGCACGTGCCGATATTTATTACCGAGGATATGGTCGGTCATAAGTTGGGCGAATTTGCTCCGACGCGAACTTTCCGCGGTCATGCCGGGTCGGGACGCGCCGCCGCAAAGCGTTAGTCCGGATTAAGGAGCTTGAAATATGAATGAGAGACTGAGAAAACAGAAGACTTATACCGGCGCCGACCTGGTGGAATATCGCGATGAGATCATCGCCGAGCATACCCGCAAGGCCACAAAGTCGAATCGTCCCAGAACCCTGACCAAAAAAGAACGCAATATGCTCGGAATCGGTAAGGATGAAGGGAGGGCGCGGGTTTCCCATGTTAGGATATCCCCGCTGAAGGCCCGGGTGGTCGCTAAGTTGGTACGCGGCAAGAAGGTGGCGGAAGCTAAGGCGATTCTCGCATATACCAACAAAGCCGCCGCACCGATTCTGATAAAATTGATCAATTCGGCGGTCGCCAATGCGGTAAACAACAACAATCTCGACGAGAGTTCGCTGTATATTCATCAGCTCTTGGTCGATGAGGGCGTAACAGCGAAACGCTGGCGTCCCAGAGCCAGAGGCTCGGCGGGTCGTATATTTAAGAGAAGCAGCCACATTACCGTTGTGGTTAAAGAGCAGCCGGAGGCATAGGAGATAAGATGGGACAGAAGGTTAATCCTCACGGTTTAAGAGTAGGTGTTATCAAGGATTGGGATTCCAAGTGGTATGCCGACAGCAAGAGCTTCGCACGTTATTTGGTCGAGGACAGGGAACTGCGTGCATTCATAATGCGGGTTCTGCCGACGGCCGGAATCTCCCGCATACTCATTGAGCGTAAAGGTGACGACAAGACTGTTATCACGATCTATGCGGCAAAGCCGGGTATCGTTATCGGCCAGAAAGGCGCCGGTATCGCCGACCTGAAAGCCAAGCTGCTGAAGCGTTTCGGTCGTAACATGTTCATCAACGTCAATGAGATTCGCAATCCCGATGCCGATGCTCAGTTGGTGGCGGAAAATATCGCCGAGCAATTGGAACGACGGATCAGCTATCGTCGTGCCATGAAGCAGAGCATGTCGCGAGCCCTGAGAGCCGGGGCCAAGGGAATCAAAACCGAGGTCAGCGGCCGTCTGGGCGGAGCGGAAATCGCTCGTCGCGAGCACTATCATGAGGGAACGATCCCGTTGCAGACCCTGCGTGCCGATATCGACTACGGCTTTGCCGAGGCGAATACTCAGTACGGGCGCATTGGAGTCAAAGTATGGATATATAAGGGTGAGGTTTACCAGACAGCGCGTCAGAGCGACGCTCCGTCCGGCATCTCCGGCTCTGTTGAAGGAGGGCAGTCATAATGTTAATGCCCAAGAGAGTAAGGTATAGAAAGGTTCATCGCGGACGCATGAAGGGTAAAGCGACGCGCGGCAACAAGATCAATTATGGAGAGTACGGTCTAATTGCTATGGAACCCTGCTGGATAAAGAGCAACCAGATCGAAGCTGCCCGTGTCGCAATAAACCGTAATCTGCGGCGCGGCGGAAAAGTCTGGATCAAGATCTTTCCGCATAAGTCCGTGACTAAAAAACCAGCCGAGACCCGCATGGGTTCCGGTAAGGGTTCACCCGAGTTTTGGGTAGCGGTGGTCAAACCCGGTCGAGTCCTCTTTGAGGTGGCCGGAGTCAGCGAAAGACAGGCTCGCGAG
>JAAZJE010000039.1 GCA_012800515.1 Clostridiaceae bacterium | reverse complement strand
TTTTTGATCGGAAATGGATCAAACCGAAAGGAAGTGAAAAGATGAATAAGGGCAGCCTCATCCTCATCTGCGATGATGAACCGGTAGTGCACGAGTCCTTGCGAATCTATCTGCAGGCCGAACAGTATTCGGTCTCCTCCGCTTTTAACGGGCACGAAGCTCTGCAGAAATGGCAGGCGGAAAATCCCGATTTAATTATCCTCGACCTGATGATGCCGGAAATGAACGGTACCGACGTATGTAAGGAAATCCGCCGCACGAGCCGAGTCCCGATTATCATGTTGACCGCGAAGGGCGAAGAAATCGACCGGGTTCTGGGTCTGGAACTGGGCGCCGATGACTATATCATCAAACCCTTCAGTCCGCGTGAGGTGCTTGCGAGAGTCAAGGCCGTTCTTCGCCGTTCTCAGACCCCCCAGGAAACCAGCAATGTACTGCGCTTTCCCGGTTTGGAAATTAACCTCGATAAATACACTGTCAAGGTATACGACGAGGACGTGGGCTTTACCCCCCAAAGAAGTCGAGATTCTTTATCTGCTGGCCTCCCATCCCGGCCAGGTTATGGACCGCGAGCAGATTCTTAATCGGATTTGGGGCTACGACTACTACGGATATTCCCGCACGATCGACACCCACGTGAAACGCATCCGCCAAAAGATCTCCGTTCCGGATGCCCCCTGGGCCTTATTAACCGTCTACGGGGTCGGCTACAAATTCGAAATCGACCAAAATGCGTAAACGTGTCTTTTTTCGCAGAGTACTTCTTCTTATCGTCATCGCCATCCTGGTGGGAGCCGCCTTGACCAATATAATCTATAGGGTGTCGGCGGAGCGTATCATGATCGAGAACATCCGCGCCGGTTTTGAGGCCAAGGCCGCACAACTCGCCTACTATACAATCGATCGACGGATGGATCTGATCAGTGAAATTCGCTACCGCACATTAATTGAGACCGCTCCTGATATGATGGATGCCTATATCATTATAACAGTGACCCCCTATCCCGGAGCCGCACCCACCATACTTAATCTGCGTCCGAGTACCGATATGCTCAACGAAGAACTCGCCTTCGAAGAGGCGGCTCGGGAAATTTCCAAAGAGCAGAACAGTATCGACGCCGGTCGGGTGGTTACTTTCCAGGCTCATATCGGCGAGGAAAAAGTCTCCACCCTCTTCGTCGGCTACCCCATAGTCGTCAGCTATCCGCCCTACAGTGAACATACGGTTATCGGCTCCGTCTTCATATATAAAGGAATGACTGAAATACGCGACAGCTATCGCAGTCTGGACACTGCCGTCCTACTCTCTTCATTGATAACCGTCATCCTGATGTTCTTCCCGGTCATGTTCGTGGTACTGCGCCTGATTCGCCCCATCTATCAGGTGCGCAATGTCGCCGTCGGTCTAAGCCAAGGGGACTTCTCTTTGCGCGCCGACACCGGCTCACGCGGCGAGATAGGTGAACTCGCCGACTCGGTCAACAAACTCGCCTCGGAGCTTGACAGCACCATCAATGCCCTGATGCTCGAGCGCAGTCGTCTGCGTCAGGTTCTCGACGGCCTCAGCGAGGGAATCATCTCCATAGACGATAACTTTAACCTGACCCATGTCAATGCGGGCTTCATCGATCTCCTGGGCGGCGAAGCTGCCCTGGAAACGCCGTCTCCGTTTGCACCCGCGGATGATTCGGCTGACGATATCCTGCCCACCGTCCAATCCGCAAGCGGCGATCCCAGCACCATCCTGCCCGACGAAGTCGACAGCCACGATCGCTTCTACGATCTGAGCCTGGCGGCAGATCTGCTCCATCACTTCGGACTCCTCCCCCATTTCCGCACCGTCATCGAAACCGGAGAAGAAGTAAACGGCCAGATTAACCGCAACGACATTATTCTTTCCTACCACATAACGCCGCTGACCACCGCCGGCGAGCGAATTGTCGGCGCCGTCGCCCTGTTCCGCGACGTAACCGCCGAAGAACAGCTGGAACGCACCCGCCGCGACTACGTTGCCAACGTCTCCCACGAGCTCCGTACCCCGCTCACCTCCGTGCGCGGTCTGGTCGAGCCCCTGGTTGACGGCATGGTTCATTCCGAGGACGACCGCCGCCGCTACTACAAAATCATCCTTCAGGAGACCATGCGTCTCTCCCGCCTAATCACCGACATGCTCGATCTCAGTCGCCTCCAAACCGGTCAGATATCCGTTGAAAAAACTTTCTTCTCCCTGCGCAAAATGGTCGGCGATATTCGGGAAAAATACGCCATCCCCATGCGCGAAGCCGGCATCGAATTCATCACTCCCGATCTCTCGGACGATCTGCCGCCCGCTTACGGCAATCTGGATCGTTGCGAGCAGCTTATCATCATCCTCGTCGACAATGCCGTGAAATTCACCCCCGCCGGCGGTTCAATCTCGCTCATTGTCGATCCCGAAGGCGAGCGCTACCACATCACCGTGCGCGACACCGGCGCAGGCATCGACCCCGAGGACCTCCCCCACATCTTTGAACGTTTTTACAAAGCCGACAAATCCCGTACCCATTCCGGCACCGGACTCGGCCTCTCGATCGCCCAGGAAATCATCCGCCTTTCCGGAGAAAAAATCACCGTTACCAGCAAGCTGAATCAAGGTTCGTCCTTCACCTTCACCATAGCCAAGGAACCCGCCGCCAAGCAAACCGCCGGCAAGCACTCTACTCAGACGGGTAATGTCGGATGAGCACAGACCGGAATAAGCCCGACCAATCCGCCGCTCGCAGCGTTCGACTAAATAAGTACCTCTCCGAAGCCGGCGTCTGTTCCCGCCGCCGCGCCGACGAACTCATCGCCGCGGGCCGAATTCTCGTTGACGATCAGCCGGCGGTCATCGGTCAGCGCTTAACCGTTCCACCCGACTCCGATCGCCCTCTCGAGACCGTCTGCATAGACGGCCAACCCGTGCGCCCAACCGAAGCCAAGATATACCTTGCTTTCAATAAACCGGTCGGTATCATTACCACCACCGATCGGCAAATACCCGGAAACATCATCGACTATATCGGCTATCCCGAACGTATCTTTCCTATCGGCCGCCTCGACCGCGCTTCCGAGGGACTGATCCTGTTGACAAATAACGGCGACCTCGTAAATCCGATTCTGCGCACCCGCTACGGTCACGAAAAGGAATACGAAATTCAGGTCGATCGCCCCATCTCCGACGCCGACCTTGCCACTATGGCCGCCGGCGTCAAAATCCTCGGCACCACCACTCTGCCCGCCCGCTCGCGTCGTTTAACCGCCGACAAATTCCGCCTCGTCCTCCGCCAGGGTCTCAACCGTCAGATCCGCCGCATGTGCGAAACGCTCGGCTACACGGTCATACATCTGAAACGGCTACGCATCATGCACATCACCTTGGGCAACCTACGCCCCGGCACCTACCGCCACCTCACCCCGAAAGAACTCCGCGACCTCGACGATATTCTTAGAAAGGCCATGCTCGCCGCCGACGGTAACCTCAACAAGATGCCCGACCTCTTCTAGATAAGGTATCCGTCTCTCGGGAAAAACTCAATCCAGGCAACCGCAAACGTTATTAGCCCCTGCTACTCAGTAATCTTTCGGCAACTGAGCAGGTATTACGCCTCCGCGACTGCCCGAGACTCCTCGAGATCTGAAGAACCCGCAATACTGCCAAAGGACCGGGCATAAATACCGAAAAACGAATATTAGACCATCCTACCTGACCCCGAAATGGTCCCCTAAGTCGCAAAAACTGCTAAGTTGCCGAAAGCATAGCTGTCGCCAAAAACCGCCGTTAGTAGCTTCTACGCAAAACATACGGAAATAAATAAAACGCCGTGAAAAATTAAATCCACGGCGTCTCAACATGGTCGGAGTGACAAGACTTGAACTTGCGACCTCCTGGTCCCGAACCAGGCGCTCTACCACCTGAGCCACACCCCGAATAACACGGCTATTCTACCACAAGTGCCCCGACTGTCAAGTCTGCGCGCTGCCCTACAAACAATAACGATTTTACAAACCAATACTTGATTACGGCAAAAAATTCGCGCAGAAAGCTTACGGGCATTTCATACCAAACCATCTTTGAGTAAAGATGAACGGCATCCAGACCTATATACTCTCTTGAGAACCTTGGCCGCCCGATACTATAACAACCGCACTTGTGTCGGATGCTAAATATTCAATAGCGGCGTTGAGTCGACCGGCTAATTGCGGCGTCACAGCTTCGCCATTGATTCCCGCGCCCAGAACAATTACAACATCTTTATCTTGCTTTGGGTTATCGTTATACCCGCAATAAACAATAACGGATGTTGTGATTATTATGAAAGCTATACCGGTTATGAACACATATTTGAATAATTTCCAAAGGGATACCGATTATTATGTGTTGCGGTGTTGCTTTTCTTTACATTGTATTTTACAATTATTTTATAACCTGACTTTGGTATCCAAGATTAAGAAATGGCGTTAACTGGACGTACCCGTGAAGCAGAGTACGATTATATCAGTCTCAATAGTCTCAGATTTTATGTTTGAGCAAA
>JAAZJE010000038.1 GCA_012800515.1 Clostridiaceae bacterium | reverse complement strand
GCTGTATCTGTTCAACATGGGGCATGCGACCTGTGCCTGGCTCGGCGAAATTCTCGGTCTCAAGTTCGTGTGGCAGGCTATAGCGCGGCCGGATATTTATCATTTTGTGCGTGCCGCGATGCTGGAGATTGCCTTGGCTCTGGCCAAGCATTACAGCACACCCGTTGCGCCGCTGATAGATCATGTCGACGACCTGCTCTACCGATTCGGAAATCATGCCACAGCCGATACGGTCGAGCGCGTCGGACGAGATCCGGAGCGCAAATTGGCCGCATCCGATCGCATGTTCGGGGCATATCGCCTGGCTGTCGAAACCGGTATGCCGCGTCGGTATCTTGCGATTGCTCTGGCTGCCGGTCTGGCGCGATTGAGCCGCGAGCGCGATGCTGTCGGGAGTAGCGCGGCTTGTGCCGAGGGTGTGACCTACGACGAGAAAGCGACCTCTTCCGAAGTTGCGGTTCCCGCCTCTGTCTGCGCCGTTCTCCGTGAGCGTATGCAACATCCCGATGTCGGCGAGCCGGAATATGAACGTATATTAGCCCTCACTGCCCTGCTCATTAAATCGTACGATGCCAATCGTGTTAGCGGCGGCTCCGTGGTCGATTCTTTTCCTTTCCATGAGCTGATTGAGCTGATTAGTGCTGATTTTGCGTGCTCCAACATTATTTAAAGCTAAAGTCGTAGTCGCTTAGTTACAGCCTTTTAGCAATCAGCTACGCGAGCTATAGCGGAAAAGCCCGCTTTGGGCTAAAATGATACGCAGTCGAACGGGCGATCATTGCCGGATGTAGCGGCGATTGTTGCCGAAGTACCGGTGGTTGCCGCGGAGTTTAGCGGTTATTGCCGTCCGTATCGACGGAAAGAAGACAACACACAGATATAAGGAGAAATATGAGCCAAACAGACGCACGGAAGAATAATGACGGAGACAAAACGGCAGCTTCGACAGGAAAGATGAGCTATAACGAATTGGCGTTGGCCAAGCACGTCGAGTGGCGCGGCAAGATCGAAGTTAATACGCGCGCATCGGTCGGTAATTCCGCTGATCTTGCCCTGGCCTACACGCCGGGAGTTGCCGCTCCCTGTTTGGCGATTCAAAAGGATGTTGACCTTTCCTATGAGCTGACCCGCCGCTGGAATATGGTCGCGGTTGTGACCGACGGATCGGCGGTTCTCGGTCTCGGCGATATCGGCCCCGAGGCGGGCATGCCGGTGATGGAGGGTAAATGCGCCCTGTTCAAGGCCTTCGGCGGTGTCGACGCGTTTCCGCTCTGTATCCGCTCGCAGGATGTCGATGATATCGTCCGGACTGTCACGCTGTTGGCCGGCAGCTTCGGCGGAATCAATCTCGAGGATATTTCCGCGCCCCGCTGCTTTGAGATCGAGCGTCGCCTCAAGGAGAGCTGCGATATTCCGATTTTCCACGACGACCAGCACGGTACGGCGGTTGTTACTTTGGCGGGTCTTATCAATGCCCTGAAAATCACCGGGCGTAAGCTCGAGGACGTCAAGGTCGTGCTCAACGGTGCCGGTGCCGCGTCAATAGCCATTACCAAGTTGTTGCTTTCCTGCGGTCTCCGCGATGTTACTCTTTGCGATCGTCAGGGTGCCATCTACGCCGGCCGCCCCAACCTCAACTTCATTAAGGCGGAGATGAGCCTGGTCACCAACCTCGAGAAGAAGCAAGGGTCGCTGGCCGACGTGATCAAGGGCGCCGACGTGTTTATCGGCGCTTCCGCTCCGAACTGTGTCACCCGCGAGATGGTCGCGTCGATGAGCCCGAACCCGATCGTCTTCGCCTGTGCCAACCCGGTTCCGGAGATTTATCCGGACGAGGCGCTGGCCGGCGGAGCCGCCGTCGTGGCCACCGGTCGCAGCGACTTCCCGAACCAGATCAATAATGTTCTCGCTTTTCCCGGCATCTTCCGCGGAACTTTGGACGTGCGCGCTTCCGATATCAACGACGAAATGAAGATCGCCGCCGCCCATGCCATCGCCGATTTGGTCGGACCCGACGCGCTTAGCCCGAATCACATCATGCCCGAGGCTTTTGACCCGCGCGTTCGCGATGCCGTCGCCGTCGCCGTGGCGCGTGCCGCCCGCGAGTCCGGAGTCGCGCGAATGTAAAGTATTGTTTTGCGAGGCGTTGTTCCGGGAGCGCTGTTCCCGGAACGTCGTCTTTACAAAGCCGGCAGTTCCGCTACCCGGCAGAGGTTTGAGAGAGTGAGTGAATGAGGATGGAGAACAAAGAACAGAATAAAGGTTTTGCGCAAGCTTTGCGACGCCTATATCTATTGGGTTCCTGTCGCACGCTGATTCGCTCGCGCGGAATGCTGGCCTATAAGTTGGCTTTATCCGCCATTCTGGTTGCCCTGACTATAATTTTGACCCGCATCGGCGCTATCATGCTTCAGGGCGGTCAACTGCGGGTCGGGTTGACTTGGATGCCGATCATTCTTGTTGGGTTACTGCTCGGTCCTTACTACGGGCTCCTCGCCGGCGGCGTCAGCGACCTCCTCGGCGTCCTGATTAACATACAGAGCGGCAGTTTCCACCTGCTACTGACCCTGAACGTCTGCCTGGTCGGCCTCTTCGCCGGACTGATACAAATGGCTTTTGCGCGGGTTACCGCCGGAACCTCTCTGCTGGCGACGGTTGCGGTTACCGTGATCAACGGCGCCTTTATACAGACAATCGGCATCGCACAAATCTTTGGCAACCCTTATTGGGTGCAGTTCTGGCGTCGCCTGCCGGGTGTTTTAGCCTCCGGTCTGGCGCAATATTTGGCGATTATTGTTCTTTTGCCGATAATCGAGCAGGTTCTCCCGCGCCGCAGTGTTCCGGTGGTTAAGTAGCAGTTAAGTAGCCGGGGTGGGAGCAAGTCGCATAAAACCGAAAAGTCTTGTAGAATGTAGGCACTACGGCGTCTACATTATTTTAGATAAGGAAGCAAAGCAATATGCCAACAGAGGCTCAAGTCCGCGAAATCGCGGCGGCATTTCAAATTAAAGGTAATTTCACCGAGATTGCTCTCGGCTTCGGAGGCGGGCACATTAACTCGACTTGCCGGCTGGAAGTGGCCGATGTCGCGGGAAAGAAGTCAAAGTATATCCTGCAACGCATTAATCGGAATGCTTTCAAGGATCCGGTCAAAGTCATGGATAATGTCGTCCATGTGACGGAGCATCTGCGGCGCAAGTTCGCGGCAACGGGCAGAGATCCGGCTCGTGAGACGCTGACCTTCCTGCCGACCGCGGACGGGCTCTATTACCATATTGATACCGAGGGCGAGTATTGGCGCTGCTACGACTATGTCGATGATGTTTACACCCTGCAACTGGTTGAGAACCCGGAGGATTTGCGCGAAGCCGGCCGTGCTTTCGGGCGTTTCCAGCGGATGCTGACGGATTTCCCGGCAAAGGAGTTGCACGACACGATTCCGAATTTCCATAACACAAAGCTGCGAATTAAGGCGCTCGAACGGGCAATTTACGAAGATGTCATCGACCGCAATATGACCTGTCAGGCGGAGATTGAGTTCGCGTCCGAGCGGACACCCAAGGGCGGCTGGCTGGTTGACCGTATGGAGGCGGGGATTCTGCCGCAGCGCGTCACGCATAACGATACGAAGATCAACAATGTTCTCTTTGACTGCGCCACCCATGAGGCGCTTTGCGTCATCGACCTTGACACGGTTATGCCGGGGCTCGTGGCCTACGACTTCGGCGACGGGATCCGCTTCGGCGCTTCGACGGCGCTAGAGGACGAGCACGATCTCGATAAAGTGCGTCTTGATCTCGATCTGTACCGCGCCTTTGCCGAGGGTTTTCTCGGCGAGTGCGGCGAGCTGATTACCGAGGCGGAGCATGAGAGCCTGTTGTATGGCGCCTACCTGATGACCTATACGATCGGGGTGCGTTTCCTGACGGATTATCTGGTCGGCGATGTTTATTTCCGCACCGCCTATCCCAAACATAATCTGGTTCGTGCCCGCACGCAGTTCAAGCTCGTGGCGGAGATTGAGCGTCATTGGAACGAGCTGGAAGCGATTATGGAGAGTCTCCGTAAATGAGTGACGCGGACGAAGTTCGCTGTACCGATCCCAGCGGAACCAAAAAGCGTTCTCGCTACAAACGTATGTTCTACGCGTTGCTGATTTTAATAATTCTGGCCGTCGGCACCTTTGTGCTGATTCAGCTGATTGTTACCCGGTCGGTTAAGGGAAAACTCTATTCTCTCGAAGCTGTCCCTTCCCGTGATGTTGCTCTGGTTCTCGGTGCGCGGGTCTATTCCGACGGCACGCTCTCGCCGATGTTGCGGGAGCGCATGAACCGGGGCATCGAGCTTTATAAGAGCGGAAAGGTGAAGAAGCTACTGCTTTCGGGCGACCACGGGCGTAAGACAAATGACGAAGTGAATGCGATGCGGGAATATGCTCTGGCGGCCGGGGTACCGGCGGAGGATGTTTTTCTCGATCATGCAGGGTTCAGCACTTACGATTCCGTTGTACGAGCGCGGGAGATTTTCGCAGCGCCGTCGGTGATTATTTGTACGCAGTGGTACCATTCCTATCGGGCGGTGTGGCTGGCCGAGCGGTTCGGCCTGGATGCGATTGCCTGTCCGGTAGAGGATTTGGCAATTTACGATATGCCCGCGAATAATGTTCGTGAGAGTCTGGCGCGTGTTCGGGCGGCGTGGGATGTGCTGACCCGGAGGGATACTGCCTTGGGCGGTCCGCAAATTCCGATTATGAGCGCCGACGGTCGCGACTCCTGGGATATGGACGCGGAGTAAGCAGGTAGGCGCGGAGTAAATTGGTGGAAGCGTCCCGAAGCGACAATGACAGAGAGAGTAATGATGCGCATCCGGTTGACGATGCGCCGCGCTCGGCGCAAGTTGCGAGTCCGGCTGACGATACCCTGCGTTCGTCGCAGGTTGCGAGCGCGGCTGGGGTTGCGGGTCCGGTGCGTTATAAATGGTGGGATTGGCTCGTAATCGGAGTGTTGCTGGGAGCGTCGTTACTCTGGTACTTTTGGCCGCGACCTTTGCCGCCCGAACGTTGGGCGGTGTTGCGTCGCCGCGGAGAAATAATCCTGCGTCTGCCGCTGATTAATTCGGATAGCAGCCCGGAGGATGTCCGGGCCGTGCGCATTTCCGCGATAAATGCCCCGGATTCCGCCGATCCTGTAGCTTTTGTGCCTGATTCCGCCGATTCGGCAATTATTGTTCCGGTTCCCGGCGAAGAGCACGTTGCGTTGCGCTTCGACGGAAAGGGGCGGGTCGCCTTTGCCTATTCGGACTGCCCGGACCAAATATGCGTACACATGGGCGCGGTTGAGCGGCCGGGGCAGTTGGCGGTTTGCCTGCCCAAGGAATTAGTGCTGACTGTCGAGGGAGAACCGCGACCCGGCGAGCGCCTGCCGGATGTTGAGATAGGGCATAGGTGAGGCGTGCGATGAGAGATTCGGGTGAAAAGAAAGAAATGAATCGCAATAGTGATCCCGGCAGTGCTCTTCATAACGATCCCGGCAACGCTCTTCATAGCGAGTCTCGTACCGATCGACCTGTTGATCTTCGCGGCGATCCTCTGTCCAGCCGCTCCGCCGCCCGGCGCCTCGCTCTGGGTGGGGTGCTGTTCTCCCTGACACTGGTGCTGACTTGGCTCGATTCACACTTACCGCCTCTACTGCCGATCATTCCCACGCGCTATGGCCTGGCCAATATTGTGGTTATGTTCACGCTGTTGTTCGTGAGCGTACGGCTGGGCGCGAGTCTGGTGTTGCTGAAGGCCGGTTTTGCGTTCCTGATCCGCGGCGCGATGGCCGGCGGTATCAGCCTAGCCGGAGGAACGGTCAGCTTAATAATATTGCTGTTACTGTGCAGACCTTGCCGAAACGGTCGGGTATCGCTACTCCTGTACAGCGTTTTTTCGGCCGTGGCACACAATTTGGGCCAGGCGTTGATGTTGGTGATTTTCTATAGTTCCTTGCCGATTCTGCAGCTTTTACCACTCCTGCTCATCGACGGTGTGATTTCCGGCGCGGTGACCGGGCTGTTGTTGGGCCTGCTTTTGCCTTTGCTACCACGGATGGAGGGGCTGAAGTAACAGACAACGATTTTTTACACCTTGCATCTGCTGTGCCGTGATTCTTTGCGCGGCATTTTTTACATTCCGACTAAAGGCTACAAAACTAATACCATCGTTCATGCCCGGCGCACAAAAAAGGAGCCGAATCGATGTTCGGCTCCCCATGATAAATTGCTTCTCTTAGCGGTCGGCTTCGATCTAACTTCTCTTCTGCGTGATTCTCTTCCTGAGAGCCAAGAAGATTAATACTCCCGCGGCTAAGATCATCACCGCCAGCCACAGGTAATATACGCTGCTCTCTCCCGTCGTCGGTGTCGTATCGTCCGCTTGAGTTTCTTGTCCGCCGCCCTGTGCGGTTTTTGCTTTGATTTCAATCGTGCCGTAAGCAGTACCCGATTTGGAAACAATTTCCACCGGGTGCTTACCCACCGAAAGGGTCTCAAGGAATGAGGGTTTGAAG
>JAAZJE010000037.1 GCA_012800515.1 Clostridiaceae bacterium | reverse complement strand
GATACGGTTTGCTGTATGGTCGGGGGTCACTTCCAGTAACACGTTGGCTACCGCCGTAGATGCCTCTGAAGACCGGAGTAAGTGAGAGACATCCACGCCGGAATTCCGGACGGATTCAATAACTTTTTGGCCGAAGCTATCCTGACCTACCTTACCAACCATCGTTACCGACGCGCCCAATCGAGCCGCTTGAACCGCTTGATTGGCTCCCTTACCGCCCGCTGCGGCACTAAACCCGCAGCCGAGCACGGTTTCCCCGCTTGAAGGAAAACGAAGAGTGCTGACGGTAAGATCCATTGATAGGCTGCCTACAACCAAAATCTTGGGTTTTTTCACGATGCGTTCCTCCTTGTTCGCTCTTTCAGTTGTAGCTTATTACATAAGAGATTAACACAACCTCAAGCAACTCACAATTTGAATAACGGCTCCTAAAAGCAGACGGTATAGAACAAGAAACACAAGTGACGAAACTTATAGTAGAATGAGGACAATTTAAGCTGCGCCGGAGGAGACGATGTTGGTCATGGAACTTTCGTGTGCGGAAATTAATGCGGCGGAGGAAGGGGAGCCCGTAATCAAGCTCAGGAATTGAGAAAGAGAGGTTCACATTGAAGTCTATATCTAAGTACTTTGTTAATTTTGGCGAGCATTTTCCGGATGATTATGTGATTGAGCGGCCGGAACTGGTGATGTTCGATTACGGACACACGCTGAGCCGTGAGGATCCGTACGATCGGATCAAGGGGCTCAATGCGCTTTTGGATTGTCTGCCGGATCGGATGAACCTGCCGATGACGGATGAGGAGATCTATAAGCTCGCGGATGAATTTTTTCTGAAGATTTGGGATGTCGGCAATAAATATCGCTTAGAGTCATATTTTCAGCACTTTCTGCAGATGCTGTGGGGAATGTTGGGACAGAAGCCGGATATCGATCTCGTGGAACAGGAGTTGACCTTCTGGTGGAATACTTCACATGCGCGGCCGATGGAGGGAGTCAATGAGTTGCTGGCTCATCTTAAAGGTGAGGGGTACCGCACCGCCGTGTTGAGTAATATTGCCCATTCCGAGGCAGCGCTGCGGCGGCGGATTGTGGCGATTATTCCCGAACATGAGTTCGAGTTCGTGCTGGCCACGAGCGAGGTGATCGTGCGCAAGCCGAGCCAACGAATTTTTGATATTGCTCTGCGAATGGCTGATCTGCCGCCGTCTGCTCTATGGTATTGCGGCGACAATGCGATCGCCGATGTGCAGGGCGCGCACGGGGCGGGGATTCGCCCGGTCTGGTACCGCTCGCTGCATGAGTGCGACTACCATCGCGATGAAGATAAAACTCCGCCGGATCTGCCTTACATACAAATAACTGAGTGGCAGGAGTTGGGCGAAATACTCGCCGCTCTGCCACTCAGAGTTGCCGATCTTAAGTAATTATCGAGAAGATCCGCCTGCCCCGTCCTATCGGGTGGCGGAGGTTGCGACCTTAGACCTGCGGGCGGATCTTCTCGAGGAAAAGCGCGGCACTGTCGCGGTCGAGATAGAGCGCGGCGTTGGGCAGCAGACGCAATACGGTCGCCGGTACCATGTCGGTGATCGGCCCCAGGAGAGTGTCCGCTACGGCCTGAGCCTTGGACGGCGCCGGAACCATGCAGAGATGGTACTTCGCCCTGGCCAGGGCCGGCACGGTCAGGGTCAGCGCCTGTTTCGGCACATCGTCGAAAGTCGGGAAAGCCCCGTCGTTAACCTGCTGCTGACGGCATTTGTCGTCCAAATTAACCACTTTGACGGTCTCGGGGTCGTGGAAGTCGGCTTCGCCGGGGTCGTTAAAGGCAATATGGGCGTTCTCGCCGATGCCCATGCAAACTATGTCGATCGGCCGGCTGTTATAGGCGGCGCTGTAGGCGGCGGCGACCTCTTCGGGCGTACCGGTCATATCGTTGATGTAATTCACTTTTTTGAAGTTGACCCGCTCAAAGATCGCGTCACGTAGGAAGTTTCCGAAGCATTGCGGAGCGGTTGGAGGGAGCCCAAGGTACTCATCCATGTGCCAGGCCTGCATGCGACTCCAGGGCAGATCCTTCTTTGCCAGTGCCGCAAAAAAGTCACTCTGGGAAACGGCGGCGGCAAAAACGATATTGATCTCGTCCTGCTCGGCCAATAGTTTTTTGGCTATACGCTCAAAGTCATCGGCTGCGGCCTCACCCATTTCCTTACGTGTCACAAAAATCCGTGTGTGCAGACGCGCGCTGTAGTCAATCATGTCTAAACCTCCGTAATTTTAGTACTACAATTCAGTATAGCATCGTTCCGGCAAAGCTGTTCGTGTCCATTAAAAAGAGAGGAGCCGAATCGATGTTCGGCTCCCCATGATAAATTGCTTTTCTTAGCAGTCGGCTTCGATCTAACTTCTCTTCTGCGTGATTCTCTTCCTGAGGACCAAGAAGATTAATACTCCCGCGGCTAAGATCATCACTGCCAGCCACAGGTAATATACGCTGCTCTCTCCCGTCGTCGGTGTCGTATCATCCGCTTGAGCTTCTTGTCCGCCGCCCTGTGCGGTTTTTGCTTTGATTTCAATCGTGCCGTAAGCAGTACCCGATTTGGAAACAATTTCCACCGGGTGCTTACCCACCGAAAGGGTCTCAAGGAATGAGGGTTTGAAG
>JAAZJE010000036.1 GCA_012800515.1 Clostridiaceae bacterium | reverse complement strand
CCTGCGCGCCCAGCACTTCTTTGTTGTCGTCCAATTTGACATTAAAGCTGAAGTGGCGCTCCGGATGACGGTAGACAATCTCGACCGTTCCGATCTTTCGGTATGCGTCATTGCCCACTATGGAGGAAACATCGATTGGAGCGCATGCGTCGCCGCCCGCCCTCACGATGGGACCGGGCTCAAAGCCGAAGTATAAATCCTCGATTCGGAAGAGTTCTTCAATCACCATAACACCCCGGACCGCCGCGGCGAAGCTGCCCGAAGCATCGGTATTGACCTTCAACCCGTCAATATAGTCTGCCATTGCCGCATATTCGTGCGGGAAAACATAGTGTTCTTTCTTATCCCGTTCGACAACCATATTGTATGCGACTATGCCGCGATAGTCCTCCAGCTTGCTGTCTCCGAAATGGATTGTCTTGAATGCTTCCGTGGGTACGATACCGATGGCAAAGTAACAGCGTTCGTTGTTTAAGTCATAGCCGAAGCGAGTCTTGACATGCACCGGCAGTATTTCAAGTTGACTCAGGAAAATCATGTCGAGAGCCGAAGTGTCGAATTCAATCGTGCCGGGCGTGGTGCCGGGCTTGCTCAGTTCACCGGCATAGACCGGTGCGACGCCCGGAGCGGTCTCGTTCGGCGGCGACTGGCTCCTTAGCAGAGCTTCGGCGCTGGCCGCCCGCACCTGACCGTTCTCAACCAGCTTCGGCACCAATACGCCCTTGACGTCGATGCAACCGTCGAACGATGCGGTCAGCACCGACGACGACTTGTCGTAAATCACCTTGGGTTCCTCCGCCTCGGTCGCCTTGGAGTATTCCATGATCACTTCGTCGGTCGCTTCCTGCCCGATCGGAATTGTCTCCGAGAGAACCGTGGAACCAGCCAGAACCAGATGCGTCTTTTTCTTAGGGTCGGATTTCTCACCGTCATCCTGATGCACTAATTTGACATTGCGAAGCAACATCTCAAAGCCCTGGAATCTAATCGGCACCGGCGACGACAGTGTCGCGGCGGCGATCTTGCCCTGCGGGTTGTGTGCCTCAGATGTCATCCACTTCTTCGCCGGTATAATCATATCGGTGAACCGTAGCTCCTTATCTGTCTGCACCTCACCTGTTTTCAGTTGCAGTGAACCGGCAAAGCGCATGCCCTCATGCTCAAGAAAGCCGCTACTGATTATGACAGAAGTATTCTTGCCCAGCGCACCCTCGAGCTCGGTCGGAGCCACTGAGCAGACGAACTCACCCGCCTTATGATCGGCGTTATCCTCCTTGTTGGTGTAGAGCTTTACGTTGACCTCCTTGTTGTTAAACATCTCCAGCGCGACCTTGGCGTTGATTTCGAGATTGATTTTGTTGGCGTACATATCCAACAGGCAGTTGTAAACCGTCACGTCTTCAAATCCGCCCAGAGCCGAACCGAACGACGCCGGCGCACCTTTATCGTTGTACAGATAAGTCTGATAGTTAAATCCGTTCAGATCGTAGATCATTTCGCCCGGAGCCAGCCCGAAGCTGATCGGCTGACCGTCTTTGGCTTTGACAAAGTCGGCCGGCAGGGCCAGTTCGCCCTTTCGGACAATCGCTCCGACCCAGAAATCCTCCTGCGTTTCTTTCGGCGTCCGCACATCGGCGGGGTTTTCGCCCTCCGCCGCGGCGGGGATATGACTTTCCCGATCCAGATCTAGTGCCACTACTTTAGGCGTCAGAACGATGGCCTGCTCGCGCTGTTTTTTCGTATCCAGACTCCGCTCCGTAATACGCACGGGATCGGCAATGCTCAGATTATCGGCGGTAAATCCCTTGCCCATCCAGCCTTCTTTGACATCGAACATTGCTCTGGCGCAGTGATAATGCAGTTTCGTATCGGTCGGCAGAACCAGCAGCCCCCGGCGTTGAATTTGTTGAGCATATTTCAGCATCGCCTCATCCAAGGCGGAGCGCTCCTTACCGCTCAAACTATCGCTTCCTTTCTTTTCCAAAGCATCCAGCTCGTTGGTTTCCGGTCGTCCGCCGACATACTTCGCCGGAATCCCTTCTCCTTTGTAGGTGGCCTTCTCAAAAGGCAGAATGAAGTCTCCCTGAATGCTTCCGTCGTTGCCGGTAATTTCTCCCTTCTTCATGCGGAACTTGAAGAAGTCAACCTTTAATCCGGCTCCCCCGGGAACAATCAACTGCAGGAACTGACCGTCATTGTATTCTTCTCCCGTCGGACTGGAGAAGTACCCCGACAGTTGTCCGTTCAAATCGAAAGACGCCATGAAAGGTTCGCAGAGAATACCTTCATTGTTTAAGGTCTCCAACGGAGCCTTCATATAAACATCGGCATGGAGGCCGATAAAGTACTCGTCCTCGAACGTGGCGTTCATTTTGATCTCCGCATCATGCACGCCTTTGAAGAAGAACTGCTTGTAGACAAAGTTCGGCAGAGTGCCGGCGCTTGCCATCTTTATTTCCGTCGGCGCATCACTGAGTTCGATAAACATCCCGGCGCGGAGAGTCGCTTTTTTGAAGCTGAAACCGGACAAACTGCCCATCAGATTCTGCGCATCCCGGGCCGATCTCACCCGACCGTCGACACGCGTTGTCTTTTCGTCCAGATCCACGATCAGCGTGCTTATAGTGACACCGATCTCGGGCAAATCCGCCGGCTCCTTTAGATATAGATACCCGCTGATCATGTTCGGAAGTTTGCTGCCCGTATCTTCAAATATCCCTTTAGCGACAGTTACCTGTATGCGGCGCGGTGTTTTGCTCCCGTACGGTGTCCAGTCGATATAGGCCGTACCCTCATACT
>JAAZJE010000035.1 GCA_012800515.1 Clostridiaceae bacterium | reverse complement strand
TAGGCAAGATCTACACGACTAGGCGCGGAATGCGCTATCGCCTGATTACGCCGCGGGTGGCGGGCTATGTCCTGCCCAGTCTGCTCTTTATCCCAATTGCCTACGGGATCAGAAGCCTTGCTCTCGGAATACTTCCGACGATCGCGATTGTAATTCCCGCCTGTGCTCTCCTCTATGCGCTCTGGCTGATTATTACCAAGGATCAATTTGTTGCCCGTCTTTTCCGCCGCGGTCACAATAACGTGTAGTTTGCGTTATACTATTGGGCAGGGAGATGGTCGTTGACCGACCGAGGCAAATATGAGGAAGTTCTCAATCAAAGACTTCCGGCGTGCTCTTGTCGCCGGTATTAAGCTGGCAATCATCATCGTTTCGGTGGTGATAATGGCCTTTATACAGAGTCTTTTCTACAGTGAGACGATGTTCGTCCTGCGCGGTAACATATTAGTTTATTTCATCTATATGTTGCTACTGATCAGCTGCACGACAATTTTCGATGCCCTGCGCATCGGTTACCAGCGTACCCGGGAACTGGCTCTATCTTACCTTCTCTCCGTCCTGATGGCGAACATCCTCATGTATTTCATCTTCTCCCTTCTCGCATCACGTATGCTCCCATTTTGGCCGATTTTGGTTTGCAGCGGCGTGCAATGGCTTATTTGCGTGCTACTCTTCTTCGTAGGACATAAGGTCTATATCGTGACCCGCCCTTCCCGCGCTTGCCTGGCGATTGTCGGGAAGCAACGTTGGGAGCATGAGGCGGTTGTAAAACTGACCAGGGAGAGGCATCGTTATGATCTGCACAAGGTAATCTCCGCTGAAACTTCCTACGATGAACTGTGCAAGGAAATGGATCAGTATAGGGTAATAATCATTGGTCTGGTGGATACCGATCTGCGCGCCAAAATCATCGATTATTGCTTTGTGCAGCAGAAGCGCCTGCTGATCTTGCCGAATATGGGCGACATAATTCTCAACTCGGCGCGCCCGTTCCTGAGTAGCGACTCGCTCTTTTATACTTGCCGTAATCAGCCGCTCTCTTTGGAGCAGCTGCTGGTCAAGCGCCTCATGGACATTGTCATTTCCTTCATTCTACTTGCCGTAACCTTGCCGATCACTCTGATCGTGGCTCTACTGATTTATCTCTACGATCGTGGGCCGGTATTTTTCTATCAAAAGCGCTATACCCGCAACGGAGAGATATTCACGCTGATTAAATTCCGCAGTATGAGAGTCGACGCCGAAAAAGACGGGGCACAGCTCACTGTTCCGAACGACAGCCGGATCACGCCGATCGGACGTTTCATCCGCCGCACCCGAATCGACGAGCTGCCTCAGCTGATCAATGTACTCAAGAGCGAGATGTCGTTGGTCGGGCCCCGCGCCGAACGTGTCGAGAACACCGACTACTACGCCGAGCTGATGCCGGAATTTCTCTATCGCCACCGGGTTAAGGCCGGCCTGACCGGGTACGCCCAGCTTTACGGGCGGTACAATACGACTTATGAGGATAAGGCGCGGCTCGACCTGCTTTATATCGAAAATTATTCTCTGCGCCTGGATTTGAGTCTGCTGCTCTCCACGGTCAAAGTTCTGTTCCGGGGCGATAGTACGGAGGGCTTTGACACCGCCCTGATAGATAACCTGTGCAGTAATGGGGACTGCGATGACGATGTATTTCGAGCCGAAGCTAATCGGCCGGTTGAGGAGGAATAGAATATGGTAACAATGGCTGCTCTGGTAAAGACAAAGGCGGCCCCAGGCTTGGAACTGTGTCAGGTTCCGTTTCCCGAATACGGACCGGATGAGGTTCTGATCAAAATCAAAAAGACCGCCATCTGCGGTACCGATGTGCATATATACAACTGGGATCGCTGGTCCCAGGAACACATCAAGGTGCCGATGGCGATCGGACACGAGTATTCCGGTGATATCGTCGCCATGGGCGATATGGTGCGCGGTCTGAAAATAGGACAGCGCGTGACCGGCGAGGGCCATATCACTTGCGGGTTCTGCCGCAACTGCCGCGCCGGACTGCGCCACTTTTGCCGTAATACTCTGGGAGTAGGGGTTGATCGGGCGGGTGCATTTGCCGAGTATCTGGCCCTGCCGGCTTTTAACGTGATTCCTCTCCCGGATAATATCAGCGATGAGATCGCGTCGATTTTCGATCCGCTCGGCAATGCGATTCACACGGCGTTGGCCTATGACCTGGTCGGCGAAGATGTCCTGATCACCGGTGCCGGCCCGATCGGCATTATGGCCGCCTGCGTTGCTTTGTTCTGCGGCGCCCGCTATGTTGTGTTGACCGACATCAACCAGACTCGCCTCGAACTGGCGCGAAAAATCGTCCCTGAGGTCGATCTGCTCAATACGCGGGAGACCCACCCGCGCGATATTATGAAGCAACTCGGTATGACCGAGGGCTTCGACGTCGGTCTGGAGATGTCCGGCTCACCGCAGGCGTTGGATCAGATGCTTTCGGTGATGAAAACCGGGGCCAAGATCGCCCTGCTCGGCACGCAGGCGCAGCCGACGACGGTCGATTGGAATCGGGTGATTTTTAATGGTCTGACAATTAGGGGAATCTACGGAAGGGAAATGTTTGAGACCTGGTACAAGATGATTGCCATGATTCAGAGCGGACTGGACCTAACATCGATCATTACACATCGATTTAATTATCGTGATTACGAGGCCGGCTTTGCGGCGATGATCAGCGGGCAGGCGGGCAAGGTAATACTGGACTGGACGGGAGAAGAAAAATGAAAAAGGGACAGAGAATAATTGCCGAACAGCTGGCCGAATTGAAGTCGGCGGGGTTGTACAGCGAAGAGCGGATTCTGACGGTGCCGCAGGGCAACGTGATTGAAACCGAGACGCAGACGAATCTGGTGAATATGTGCGCGAACAACTACCTGGGGCTGGCGAATCATCCCGAGGTGGTGGCGGCGGCGCGGCAGAGTTACGACGACTGGGGCTTCGGTCTCTCGTCGGTGCGCTTTATTTGCGGCACGCAGCGGGTCCATCGTCGGCTGGAACGGAAGCTCGCCGAGTTCTTCCGCTTCCCGGACGCGATTTTGTATTCGTCCTGCTACGACGCGAACGGCGGGCTGTTCCAGACTTTGCTGGGCGCCGAGGACGCGATTATCAGCGACGAGCTCAATCACGCGAGCATCATCGACGGCGTGCGGCTCTGTCGGGCCAAGCGCTATCGCTACGCGAATAACGATCTGACGGCTCTCGAAGAGCGTCTGCGCGAGGCCGACCGTGACGGAGCGCGGATCAAGTTGATCGTGACCGACGGCGTGTTCTCGATGGACGGCATCATCGCCGATCTCAAGGGAATTTGCGATTTGGCGGATGAGTACGACGCCTGGGTGGCGGTAGATGACAGCCATGCCTCGGGCTTTGTCGGGGAGAACGGTCGCGGCACGCCGGAATATTGCGGAGTGGAGGGGCGCGTCGATATCATGACCTCGACCCTGGGCAAGGCTTTGGGCGGCGCGAGTGGAGGTTTTACGCTGGCGTCCGAAGAGGTAGTCGCCTGGTTGCGGCAGAAGAGTCGTCCCTATCTGTTCTCCAACACGCTGGCGCCGGCAATCGCGGCGACGGCTCTGCGCGTTCTGGAGCTTCTGGCCGATAACCATGATGCCCTGGATCGTCTACGTGAGAATACGGCCTACTTCCGCCGCGGTGTCACAGAGATCGGTCTCGACATCATTCCGGGCGTGCACCCGATTGTCCCGGTCATGGTCTACGATCCACTCAAGGCTCTGGCAGTGGCGGACTATCTGCTGGAGCTCGGGGTTTACGTGATAGCCTTTAAATATCCGGTTGTTCCGGAAGGCAAGGCAAGGATTCGGGTGCAGATTTCCGCGGCGCATACCCGGGAAAATCTGGACTACGCTCTGGAATGTTTTGCCAAGGCCAAAGAAAAATTCGCACTTTGATGCGTTGCCATGCAAAAAGTAGAATTTTATTGGAGGTTGTATGTCCGTGCAAGCTAAAGAAGTGAAATTCGGTACCGGCGGTTGGCGCGCCGTGATCGGCGATGTGTTTACCCGCCGCAATATGCAGCGTCTTTGTGCAGCCCTAGCGCGCAAGATGAACGATGAAGGGGTCGGTAAGCGCGGTATCGTGATCGGCTATGATCGCCGCTTTCTCTCCGACCTGGCCGCGGGCTGGGCGGCGGAGGTTTTTGCCGGCGAGGGTGTACCGGTTCGCATGATTAGTCGTGAGGCCCCTACTCCGCTTATTATGTACACGGTCAAGACTCTCGGTGTCCATTACGGTATGGCGGTGACCGCCAGTCACAACCCCGCCATCTATAACGGGGTAAAGGTCTTTGAATACGGCGGGCGCGATGCGGTTGAGACAACAACCAAGGATATAGAGCGACGTATCGGGCTCCTGGACAGCACCGAAGCACCGAAGATCATCCCGCTTGAGCAGGCCTATGACCGCGGCCTGGTGTTGAATATCAACCCGTTCAATCAGTACATCGACAGTATCGTCAGCCAGATCGATATCGGCGCCATCCGTGACGCGGAATTGCATATCGCTCTGGATCCGATGTTCGGGGTCAGCCGCACCTCGCTACAGACGATCCTTCTGACGGCGCGTTGTGAGGTCGATACTATTCATGACCGCCACGATACGCTCTTCGGCGGACGCCTGCCCTCTCCGGACAGCACGACACTGCAGGCGCTCAGGGAATTTGTCCTGGAAAACGGCTGCGATATGGGCGTGGCGACCGACGGCGACGCCGACCGCATCGGCATAATCGACGACCGCGGCACATTCATTCACCCCAATCAGCTGATGGTGATGCTCTACTATTATTTGCTCAAATATAAGGGCTGGCGCGGCCCCGTCGTACGCAATATCGCCACGACCATGGTTCTCGATCGCGTTGCCGCCAGCTTCGGCGAAGAATGTTACGAGGTGCCGGTCGGCTTTAAGTATATTTCTTCAAAAATGGCCGAGACCGATGCCCTGATCGGCGGCGAGTCCTCGGGCGGACTGACCGTGCGCGGCCATATCAGCGGCAAGGACGGCATCTATGCCGCGGCTCTGCTGGTGGAAATGCGCGCCGTGGTCGGCAAGCCGCTCTCCGCCATATCGGAGGAACTCTATGAATTGTTCGGCAGGATGTATACAGTGGAGAAGTCCTACGGTTTCAGTCCGGAACTGCGCGCCGATATTCAGGAACAGCTGATGGTCCGGCGCGAATTGCCGGAATTCCCGTTGCCGATAGTCAAAGTCTCCTACGCGGACGGCTGTAAAGTCTATTTCGAGAACGGCTGGCTGAGCGCCCGCTTCTCCGGCACGGAACCCCTGATTCGCGTCTTTTGCGAGATGCCGACCGAGGCCGAGGCCGATGAATTGGCCGAATTGATGCGCAGTTTCCTAAATTTAAGCCAGTAATGTATAGAACTCAGGAATATTGTACAAGCTTTGCCCGGTGGCCCAACTTATAATGGTGCCAGTTAAATCCATCGGCGCTCGGGCGCGCGATGTGAGAATCATGGAGGATATATATGTTTAGAGTAGGTATTATCGGAACCGAGAATTCCCACGCGATGGCATTCACCCATTTTTTCAATCTGCCGCAGGCGGATACCGGCGAAGTGCCTTTCCCCGACATTCGCATTGTCGGCGTGTACGGCAAGGATCCGGCGACGGCGCAGAAAATCATCGATGAGGTTGACAATACGCTTTTCCTCGCCGAAAAAGAATCCGACTTTATCGGCAAGGTCGATGCGATGATGATCACGAGCCGCAAGGGTTCGGAACACGCCGCGGCGGCGCGCCCCTTTATCGAGCTCGGCCTGCCGGTATTTATCGACAAACCGTTCACTTCCGATTATGCGGAAGCAGTCGAGCTGGTCGAGTTGGCGAAGAAGACCGGATCGAAGATCCTGGCGGGCTCCAGCGTAAAGTTGGCGCCGGACGTTGTGACGCTGAAGCGCATTGTGGCTAATCTGCGGGCGGCGGGCGAATTCCTCTCGGCTTCCTTCAACTACCCGGCCGATTTCGAAAGCATCTATGACGGCTTCTTCTTCTACTCGCCGCACCTGGTCGAGATGGCTCTGGCCGTCCTGGGCGAAGGGGTCAAGTCGGTTCAGGCTTTCAGAGCGGAGAACGATGTCCTCGTTGTTGCCAAATACTCCGATGCCTACACCAGCTGGCATTTCACCAAGGGCGCCCAGCAATATTCGGCAGTAGTTTACGGAGCCGGGCGCAATTACATGCGGGAGATCGACCTCTCCCTCGTCTATGAGTTGGAGTGCACCAAGTTCGCCAATCTGCTCAAGTACGGTACCATGCCGCAGACCTACGAGCAGATTACCCTGCCGGTTCGGGTCATCGAGTGCATTATTGAGTCCCTGGATACGGGTAAACCGGTGGCGATCCGTTAGATCTAGCGGTCAATCCGGTAAGTGTATCGGTCGGATATTTAATTACATTTCATCCTGGAACCCCAAAAACCGGGGTTGCAGGCATTTTAGGTGCGCCCAGCGGCTGTTTTCGGGTGTTTCCGGGCGCTGTCGAAGCGGTTTTCGGCAACATTTCAGTTTGTGTCCCGCCGGAGAGCGTTACCGGAGTCGGCGCGGTCGCCATAGTTGCAAAGTTGCCGAAAGGCGGGCGATGTAGAGGCGCCCAGCGGCTGTTTCCGGGTGTTTCCGACGTTGTCGAAGCTGTTTTCGGCAACATTTCAGTTTGTGTCCCGCCGGAGAGCGTTACCGGAGTCTGCGCGGTCGCCATAGTTGCAAAGTTGCCGAAAGGCGGGCGATGTAGAGGCGCCCAGCGGCTGTTTTCGGGTGTTTCCGGGCGTTGTCGAAGCGGTTTTTGGGTGTCTCCGGCGCTGTCGAAGCGGTTTTCAGTCAACATTTCAGTTTGTGTCCCGCCGGAGAGTGTTACCGGGTCTGCGCGGTCGCCATAGTTGCAAAGTTGCCGAAAGGCGGGCGATGTAGAGGCGCCCAGCGGCTGTTTTCGGGTGTTTCCGGGCGTTATCGAAGCTGTTTTTGGGCGTTTCCGGGCGTTGTCGAAGCTGTTTTCGGGTGTCTCCGGCGCTGTCGAAGCTGTTTTCGGGTTCTGGGGGTGCGCTCCGGTAATCTGCCTTACGTCGCTTCGATGTCGATCAGTTCGGCGAGAGGAGTAGGACAAACAGCGCGGCGATTAGCGTTGATATCGGCCAGCCAGACCGTCTCGAAGCTGCCGTATACCTCTTCGATCGTCGGACGGGCGGGGACATCGTTCTCAATCATGTTGATCAGATGGGACAATTGATCATCAGTGGGTTTGTGCGTATAAGGAACGCTGATCTGCTCGGTCTCACCGCTGTCGGCGCGATAAATCTCCAGGAGGTTACCGCTACTGCGGTGAGTGAGGCGATCTTTCATGTATGTTACAGTGATGCGCCCCTTGGGACCGATGAATTCCTTGGTATTGTCGTGACGGAAGCCGTGCCCCCAGCCGGCCTCAAAGAATCCGGCGCTGCCGTCGTCCAGTCGAACGGTGAGCAGGCCGTAATTGTATTTGTCGGTGGGGATATCTTCGGTGAGGCGTGCCGTCAGCAGGTAGACGGAGTCGATTTCCGCTCCGGTAAACCAGCGCATCAGATCAACGTAGTGGAGACCGCAGTCAATGATCGGTGAGGTCTCATTAATCAAGGTGACATCGCGCTCCCAGTCTGTCGGTGGATGGCTTTGCACCATGCGCATGGTGACCGGATGGCCGATGACGTCGGATTGGATCAACTCGGCTACCTTATGGAATGTCTGATTGTGACGCAGGATATGTCCGACCAGTACCTTGGTTTCCGGATGGGACTGGACAGCGAGCATGAACTCGCGCGAGCTCTCCAGCGTATCGCTCATCGGCTTTTCGCATATGCAATGGATTCCGTGCTCGAGGCAGACGAGGAGAATTTCCAGATGAGTGGAGGGCCAGGTGGCGATGATAGCAATGTCCAGCTCCGGATCGGCGAGAATCTCACGATAGTCGGTTGACCACAGGGTGGCGCCAAAACGTTCGGCGGCTTCGCGGGCGCGCTCGGGATCGATATCGCAGACCGACCACAGTTCGGTATTGCTCAGAAGCCAAATCTGTTCGAGATGGCCGTAGCCCATATAACCGCAGCCGATTACGGCAACTTTGTATTTTTTACCGTTTGTCATACCGCTCAACCTCAGGTAACCGTTACGGCTGCACCGTTCAGGATATCGGCAATGTTCAGTGTCAACTGTACCGAGGCTATGCTCTCGGTCAGATTGGCACGCCGGATCGGGGTTGCCTCCAGCAGATGGTCAACAAAAGCGTTCAATACCGCATAGTAGCCGTTCAGTTCGCGAATCTGCCGGGCTATTCGCGGCACATCCGGGAGATGTTGCCAGATATTCGGCTGATAGTTACGCCCGTCGTCTGCATAGACGGTAACGGCGGTATTTTCGAATATGACGGTCGCCTTATCAAATTTGGCCCGGTAGGACATGATGAAGGGAAAGCTGTCGGGATAGTCCCAGCCGCCTTCGATCTGAGCGCGCGTTCCGTCCGCCCAGGTCAGCAGGGCGGTCAGCTGATTGATATCGCCGCGGGCGACAATCTCGGACGGCTCACCCAGAATCCAGCGGACATAATCTATGTCGTGGATCAGCAGGTCGAGCAGGGCACCGCCGGACTTCTGCGGATCTTGATACCAGTTCTCATAGCCCCAGTTAGGGGTCTTGCTTAAGCGGCGGGTGGCAAAGAACTTGAGCTTCCCGTAGCGCTCTTCCAGAATCGCATCACGCAACCATGTATAGGCCGCCCAGTAGCGAATACACATTCCGCCCATCGCCGGTTGCCTTGTCTCGCGCATACATTGTACGACCGCCGCTGCCTCTTCGGCATTGAGAACCGCCGGCTTTTCCACAAAGACCGGTTTGCCGCTACGTAGTGCCTTGATCGTATAATAGGCATGCAAATGTGTCGGCAGGCAGATGTCGACTGCGGCGACTTCCGAGTCGGCAATCAGATCCTCGGGGCGAGTGTAAACGTTCGCTCCATGCATCCTCGCGATGTTGGCGGCGCGTTCACGATCCGAATCCGCCACGGCCACGACCCGTACCGGCTTTACCTGCCGCAAAAGCGTGTAAACATCACTGTGTGTCTGGCCTATGAATCCGGCACCGATCAGTCCAATTTTCAACATATGCCGTTCCTCCTGTAACGTGGTACAATCGTACCATATTTTGACCGCTTCAAAGGAGATATTTATGTTCCGATATATTAATGAAAACTTTCTGCTGAACTCAGCCACCGCCGAACAGCTTTTCCATGAGTACGCTGAGACGGCGCCGATCCTGGATTATCATTGCCATCTGGAACTGCAGGATATTTACGAAAATCACCATTTTCCTAACCTCGGTGCAGCCTGGC
>JAAZJE010000034.1 GCA_012800515.1 Clostridiaceae bacterium | reverse complement strand
GAGATAAGAGCATATACGAATACTATACTTCGCCGCCGCTGAGTCTGCCGTCGTCCGCCGATCGTGAAGGCAAATTCACCTGGTACGGTGCGACGCCGTTCTCGACGACGCTGGACTTCAGCTTCCGTTACTTATCTTCCGCTCCCGGTGCCGACGCCACCGCCGATGATGTTGATGCCGCAACTGTATTGACGGATTGGACGGAATGGCGAAGCGGAACGAAGTCTGTGGATGAGTCAGGCGAGGTTAACGGCGGAACGATTACGCTCACTGATATTCCCGCCGCCGCTCAGGGGGTGCAATTCCGCGCCCGCTTTGGTTCACCGCGTTTTGTCGGCTCGGCAGCATTACGTAAAGCAGAAATATTATAAGGAGTTATAACTATGCAAGAAGTTTTTCTCACTGATTTGACTAAATACATCAGCCCGGAAAGCTATAGCACGCAGTCGCTTCCCTATCGCTGGCGGGCGGTCAGCTACCGTACCGAAGAACGAGAGGGCACGCTGCTCTATGCCCCGGCAGAATCGAATGCGCCGGAACTGACAATTCGTCCGGAGCTGTCCGGCTGGTACATTGTGCGGGTGGGCCTATGGAGCCCCAGTCGCCAGTCGCCGACGGCCTTCCTGCGCGCCCGTCTGACGGGGGACCGCGCCTGGTCACAGTTGCGGGCCGAGCCGATGGAAGGACGCGAAAAATTCATTGACGAAGTATTTTGGCGCTGTGCCGAGTTCACTTCGGAGACCGAAATTCGCCTGGCGATGAGCGGGTACTATGTGCAGTGTCAGGCGACGATTGCCTGGTTGCGTTTTATTCCGATGGATGAGGCGCAAATCGCACAGGCTAAGGCCGATCGGGACGATAACGGCGCGAATCTGCGCCTGCTCGGAACTCATGACATGCATTTCCTCTTCTGCTCCAAAGATCCGACTGTGGCGGAGAACGTGTACGAGGAGATGGAGGTCTACCGGGACAGCGACTTTGAGGTGCTGCATCACGAGTTCCTGACCGGCGGGCCGGACCTGGAAGATGAACTCAGCGAGCTGAATTGGGAATTCGGGCGGATCGGCGACGTCTTCCACCGTATCGGTGACTACTATTACCGTGTATCCATGGAGAAATTACGGGCCGAGAATGCGCGCCTACAGCTTTATAAGGACTTGGTCGATTATGCCCACTCGATGGGGAGGCGTATGTACATGAGTTTCCGTGCCCAAGCCTTCAGCGTCGACGCGCCGTATGACGATGTCTTCGGCACGAAGTTCTACGACCGCAATCCGCAGTGGCGCTGTGTGGCTCAGGACGGTTCGCAGATCAGCCGTATGAGCTATGCCTATGAGGGGGTGCAGGATCGCCTGATTCGCAACTATCTCTATATGTTGCAGACCGGATGTGACGGAGTCAGCGTGCTGTTCAATCGCTGTTTCCCCTTTGTGATGTATGAGCAGCCGGCGGCCGAGCGCTTCACGGCAAAGTACGGAGTCCCGGCGCATGAGGTAGCCTTTGACGATCCGCGCTGGTGTGAGCTACGTGCCGAGATCATGACCGAGTACCTGCGTAAATTGCGGGCGGCTCTCGATAAGGCGGCCGAGGAAATGGGACGGGAGCGCATTGCTTTGTCGATCCACATGTTTCTGACCAAGGATGCTAACTTCCTCTACGGCCTGGATGGACACACGCTGGCTACCGAAGGAATCGTCGACGATATCGTTGCTCACCCGATTACGGATAATCTGCAGGGACAGTATCTGCGTAACGGAGAGTTCACCGATGAAGATCTGCAGTACTATGCTGATATGGTCAAGGGAACAAATGTTCGCCTGTACTGTGACCTAATGCCGCGCTCCATGCCGGTGGAAGAGTACCGCTCCAAGGCGGCGCGCGCCTATGCGCACGGATTCTACGGGCTGGCGTTCTGGGATTCCTATTCTCGCCATTGGCGCCGCTCGGAGTGGGCCTGTGTTTCGCGGCTGGGGCATCGCGATGAGCTCAAGGAGGAGTTTCCCGAGTGGCGCGCGGGGCGCAAGGAGCGGATTGTTGAGCTAAGCGGCCACAATATTATGGCTTGGGCGCCTTACTGGGCACTCTAGTCTGACAACCGGAGCCGGGCGCTCCGATCAATTGTATACAGTACCGCCCTCTCCCGGAACTTGTCGTCGGGAGGGGGCGGTTCGATTTACGGTGAAATCATCGGGTCCTTAGTTCTTAGACACGACTTTTAATCCATCCACGCCGTGATGCCTTCTGCCTCCGCGTTCTCTAATTCTTTAAGGGCGGCTTGCCAGCCTGCGGCAGCAACTTCCGGTGCCGGCGGTTCATCCATATAGAGGGAGTCGCTGCAGGTTGCCCGCTGAACATCCAGTGTGCGGGGCCCCATGCGGATGCCGTATTTTCCCAGAACAGGCGGATAAATGACATTGCAATGCTCACAGTAAGCATGGTGAGGTGTAAAATGATCGCATTCAAGGAGACGCCCCATAGAAGGACAGTAACGCATATGGGACGTCCTATATCCCGTACCGTCTTCGTTTAGATGCATCTCCATGACAAAGTCGGCGGCTTCCTCATTAAGTGCCGCTTTCCAGTATTCCCAACAACCGAAGAGACCTTTCTCCTTAACGGCGGCTTCAATCTTTTTTACGCCGTCTCTGCCGAGGTACTCCCAATACCTTACTACTTCATCATAATCGACTTTTTCTTCAAGCCAAGTGAATAACAGGCTGTACGAAGGAATAAATTCTGTGCATGAGATCATTTCTTTGCCTCCCTCCTGACAAATCGTT
>JAAZJE010000002.1 GCA_012800515.1 Clostridiaceae bacterium | reverse complement strand
CTCCTGAACCCGCGGCTGGGTCAGTAGTGAACGATAATTAAAGCGCCGCGTGCCGAAATCCGCCGCCCCGCTACGATCAACCGGGTGAACGGAATCGTCGCCAACATATCCGTCGGTGTTGTAGTATGCAATCGGATCATAGCCCGACTCATTGATCGGATCCTCCGGCTGCATAAACAGAAAATATCCCGGAACCGGGCGCATGCTACGTCTGACGGCATGTCGCCAAGCACGAAAGGCCGGGTATATCGCCGCGAAAGCCAACGCCGCCATAAGCAACAAAAACGCGTAGCGAACCAAATATGCTACTTGTACAGCCGGCACATTTTCCTCCTGTTCACATTCCGCCCCCGATCACCGGGGATTTTCCAACCTAGAGGCAGATCATACTTCGGGCAAGGATATCACATTTCCGGGGTTCAGGTCGAGAGGGCAAAAATCGATCTGGTCGGCCGCCACATTGATGTAACGGATCCCGTTTTGAAAACCGGATGGGGCGCGATCGGCATTGGCCTTACCGTGCAAATGACCGTAAATGCAAATATCGACGCCGTAACGCCGCAAGAGCGCGGTCAGCTCGTTCTCGGGCGCGCGGGTGGAAGCGGGTGGAAAATGTAGGGCGCAAATCAGCGGCTCTCCCGGTTCGCGCTTAACTTCTTGCAACGATAATTCCAGGCGAATCAGCTCGCGTGCCCAGATCTTGGCATCATTTTCTCCAAACTCACTGTCACCGGGCATGAGCCAGCCGCGACTGCCGGCAAGCCAACAGCGTCCTTCCGTTCCCAGCGGCAGAACATAGGCATTGTTTCGTAAAAAGCGTAGGCTTTCCAAGCCGCGTTCCCGGGCTTCGTTCTCCATACGGCTAAGAGTCGTCCACCAATAGTCGTGGTTGCCGCGCCCAATGTACTTTGTGCCCGGCAGGGCATCCAGGAAGACCAGATCCGGCCAGGCTTCTCTCAGCGTCATGGCCCAGGAGATATCTCCCGGCATGACCACGCTGTCCTCGGCCGCAACGACCGCCTTCCAATTCTCGGTTATCTGCTCGTCGTGATCGCGCCAATTGTCGCCGAAAACATCCATGGGTTTACTCCTCATGAGACTCAAATGCGGATCAGCCAATGCCCATATTTTAGCCATATTCAGCCTTCCTCCTTCTCCTCGGTATTATTCTCCCGTATCTCCGGATGAAAATACGTATAAATTTCCGTCGCCACGGTCTTTGACAGGCCGGGAATCGCGGATATTTCCTCTTCCGAAGCCGCGGCCAGAGCGGCCAGGGACGGGAAATTCTCCAGCAGAATTTGCCGCCGCTTCGGACCGACGCCCGGAATATCCTCGAGACGATAGCGCAAATTGCGTGCTCGACGCAGTTTACCGCTGTAGCGGCCGGCCACACGGTGGGCGGCATTCTGAATCTGCGTCAACCAACGTAGCAGTTCTTGATTTTCGGTGCCGGACAACTCGATAATCTTGGGATTCGCCTCTGACAATTCTATCGGTTCCGACTCGGGCATAATCACCAGTCCGCGCGTGCGATGACGGCTGTCTTTAACCATTCCGCCCAGCGGAATATTCTCCCCGGCCGCCGCCAGGGCTTCGCGCGCCGCATTGACATGTCCGATACCGCCGTCAACCAGTATCAGGTCCGGACGAGCACCGAAATCGGGATCATCCAGACGCGCGAGGCGGCGCTCCAGAGCACAGCGTAGAGCGGTGTAATCGTCCTGCCCGCTCAGATCGGAAAGATTGAACAAACGCGACAAATCGCGCTCCTCACTGTCGCCTATGAAGACGGCCATACCACAGGCGATATCGTCGTCCCCGATGTTGGAGATGTCGTAGGCCTCGATCCGACCGGGTACGGACGGGCAACCGGCCAGGCGACCAAGTTCGGCACGCGTCGTCGGCGATACTGTGTATTCCCCGGAGCGTCGGCCTCTTCCGATATGGCGTTGCAAAGCCTCGTGCGCCGTGCGCTGAGCCATATCCAGCACATGGCGTCGTTCACCGCGTTGCGGACGGAGCAACTGTACTTTCCGCCGCACCGGCAAAGAATTCAGCAATTCGGTCAGCCCCGCGTGTAACTCTTCATCAAACTTGATCGGCACGGCGATTTCCGGCGGAATCACCGCCGCTTCGGGATAATGCCAGGCAATAAAGGCGCGCAGACAATTTTGTTCCACCTCTGTCTGCGTCATTCTGTAGTCGTCACCGGCCTCGGCGCCGGAAAATTCTCTTGCTGCCGGATGATCCGGCTCCAATGCACCCAAATCCATAAAGAATGTCGCCGCGGCGTTGATCCGCCCGGCACGCACTTCGAGCTTTTGCACGCAAAAAGTGTGCAGACCGACCGCCAACCCGAGTGCATCCATATCACGCTCACTGTCCAACACCGCGGTTTGGCGCTCCTCCAGGCGCTCCAAGGCGGCCAGGCGATCGCGTGCCGCCGCCGCCGCTTCAAAGTCCAGGCGTTCGGCCGCCGTCGCGATCTCCTCCCGCAAGCGCTGCCTTAGGCCGCCCCGGCGTCCGCCCAATACCGCCGCCAGCTCCTCCGTCATCGCATAGTAATCCTGTTGTGTGACATAACCCTGGCAGGGCGCCTCACACAGACCCATGTCATAGCGCAAACAGGGGCGCTCTTTACCGATGTCGCGGGGCAAATTGCGGCGGCAGGTACGCACGGGAAAGATCGAGCGAATGCTTTCGAGCGCTCTATATATATCTCCCGCCAGATAGGGCCCGAAATAACGCGCTCCCCTCTCCAAATCATCTTCGACCCGCCAGGCCCGTTCAGCGCGCGGATAAAGCTCGTGCAACGTTACGCGGATATACGGATAATCGCGATCGTCTTTGAGCAGAATATTGTAAAAAGGCCGTAACCGCTTTATAAAGTTGGCCTCCAGAATAAGCGCCTCCAACTCATTCCGGCAAACCACAAAATCGAAATGCGTGATATGGCTGATCATCGCCAGTACCTTGGCTCCGCCCCGGGGCTGAGCCGTGAAATAAGACTGGAGCCGCCGGCGCAGATTGACAGCTTTGCCGACATAAATCACCGTGTCGGAGGCGTCGCGCATGAGATAAACTCCCGGTTGTTCCGGAACAAAACTCACCTCCGGGGTCGTCGGTACTTTAATCAATTTAACATCCGTAATATCCATAATAAAAAGCAGGTTTCAGCCTTTCTGCAACCGAAACCTGCGTCAACCTTAGCCGCCGTGTGGACGGCGCTTCCGATTAGCCGATCACCGTAAAATTCGGCGACCTCAGCCGATCAGCCGTCCCGACTAAAGTACCGGGTCGGCAAGATACGCCGTAATCGTATCCAAAGCTTCCTGCTCATCGTCTCCTTCAGCGGAGACCTCCAACGTCATCCCGTCCTCAATACCGAGCGACATTACTCCAAGCAGACTCTTGGCATTGGCTCTGCGATCGCCGCCCAACAACCAAATGTTCGAACGAAAACCGGAGGCCTTCTGAATCAGAACCGCAATTGCCTTCATATGCAACGCTTCTTCGCACTTAAATACTACCGATTTCTTGATCATAAATAACCTCTCACTCTTCAATCAGCCTCGTTACGGAAGTAAGTTCGGCAACGAGATTTCCCCTATTTGACTTTAGTATAAGTCGGCGGCGAGAAGATTGTCAAGAGAACGTTACTTTATAGTGATGCCAATTCCTCTACCAAATTCCGCTCCGAACCGTAGTACAGAGCTGCTCCGACAAAGTCGCGGAAGAGCGGGTTCGGGCGATTCGGGCGGGAAGTAAATTCCGGATGAAACTGCACTCCGACGAACCACGGATGATCTTTCAATTCTATCGCTTCAATCAGGCCGCTCTCCGGATTCACACCGGTGATCCTTGCCCCGCAACGTTCAATATCGGCAATATAATTATGATTGATTTCGTAGCGATGACGATGGCGTTCACGGATGATCTCCTCACCGTACGCTTTTCTTATCAAGCTGTCCTCGGCCAGGCGGCAATTGTAGCTACCCAGGCGCATCGTGCCGCCGAGAAGACCGGAAATCTGATCCGACATACGCGAGACCACCGGCTGATCCGTATTCGGATTGAACTCAGTCGAATCAGCCTTCGTCAACCCGCCGACATTGCGTAAAAGCTCTATAGCCGCGGTCTGCATTCCCAGGCATACTCCAAAGAAGGGAATCTTCTGTTCGCGGGCATAACGCACGGCATCGATTTTACCGCTTACACCGCGCTCGCCGAAGCCGCCCGGAACAATGATTCCGGACACCCCGCGCAGGAGATCTTCAACATTACCCGCATTCAAATCATCAGCCGATACCCACTCGATATCCACCTGCGTTTCATGATAGATTCCGCCGTGAGTCAATGCCTCAACCACACTCAAAAAGGCATCATGCAGCTGCACGTACTTGCCCACCAAAGCAACCTTAAGACGGCGTTTCGGGTTGAGATGCCGCCCCACTATTGCAATCCATTCCGTCAAATCCGGCTCAGAGCTCGGGATATCCAAATCCTGACAGACCAGATCGGCCAGGCGCGACTGTTCCAGCATCAATGGTGCCTCATACAGTGACTCGCAGTGCGAGCTCTCAATCACGTGGTCCTCGTTGACGTTGCAGAACAGCGCTATTTTGGCGCGATGATCGGCCGGAATCGGCTTGTCGGAACGGCAGATGATGAAATTAGGCT
>JAAZJE010000033.1 GCA_012800515.1 Clostridiaceae bacterium | reverse complement strand
CTTGCTGGCAGCTACTTCAGACCCCGACCCGAAAAACGTCGACGAATTTCAGAAAGTTCCCGGCGGTGAGCCGCCCAGCCTGGTGTCGCCGCCCGCCGGCTGTCGCTTCCACCCGCGTTGCGATCTCATTGAAAAAGGACTTTGCGACGTGAGGAGGCCTCCTGAATTTGACTTGGGCAACAAACACACCGTGTCATGTTGGCTCTTCAAAGATCGACCTGTCACACGTGATTACGAATGAAACGGAGTAAGAGGTTTTCATCATGCGATTTAGCGAAAAAAAGATGATCATAACGGGCGGGATACTCCTTGTCCTTAGTGTCACCGTGTCCGGCTTACAAGTCGCAAAAGTGTTGCCTACTAATTTCGCATTGATTCTTTTGTCCTTTCTTTGTCTGATAAGTGGTGTGTTTATCGGAATGATGGGCATCTTCACCTACGTAAAGAAATCTAGAGATAGAAATCAGGCCGATGACTCGCGTCGTAAGTTATAGATCTCTTTCGTAAAATTTAATTCGCGAAAATATGATCGAACCCCCGCTATCACTACATAGAGGGGGTTTGTTTGCCGATTCGTACGAACGACGGTTAAATACCGTTGCCTGATCGGGTATAATAAAGGAACTGAAATATAGGTAGGTTCAATATCACATGGGTGGAGATCCCGGATTTTATCGAATTGAACTTACATGAGTTTGGATAGAAAGCAAAAAGGACAAGGGAGGACAATATATGCTTCGGGTAGAGACAAACAATTTAGCAAAATTTGTTACTGAGGATGAGGTGAAAAACATTAAGCCACAGCTTGAATTGGCGGCGCAACAGTTGCGTACGAGGATAAGCCCGGGCAATGATTTTCTGGGCTGGCTGGACTGGCCGTGTGATCTCGAAGCTGTTGAGTTGGAGCGCATTAAGGCTGCGGCGGACGAGATCCGCACTCAATGTGAGGTCTTTGTTGTCATCGGCATCGGCGGATCTTATCTGGGAGCGCAGGCGGCGCTGAGCGCTCTCGGCTCGACTTTTCCGCAATTGTTGAATGGTGCGGAGCGCGGCGCTCCGCTGGTGCTCTTTGCCGGCCACCATTTGTCGAGCCGCTATATGGCGGATCTCCTCGACTATTTGGCCGATAAGGAAGTGGCGCTGAATGTGATTTCCAAATCGGGCACGACAACCGAGCCGGCGATCGCTTTTCGGCTCTTACGGAAGTTTCTGGTCGAGAAGTACGGTCGTGAGGAAGCTATGTGGCGTATCTATGTAACGACGGATCCGAATAAAGGCGCGTTGCGCGGTTTCGCCGCTACACAAGGCTGTACCTCCTTTGCGGTGCCGTCCGATATAGGCGGACGCTATTCGGTGTTGACCGCGGTGGGCCTTTTACCGTTGGCGGTGGCCGGTGTGGACGTCGCCGCACTCCTGGCGGGGGCTGCGGCAATGCGCGAGCGTCTGAAAGACGAGAAGGACGACAATCCGGCCTATAAATACGCGGCGGCGCGGAACATACTGCTTCGTAAGGGCTATGACATTGAGATATTGGTCTCGTATGAGCCGGGGCTGTACTATTTGGCGGAATGGTGGAAGCAGCTCTTCGGTGAGAGCGAGGGTAAGAATCAACGGGGGATTTTCCCGGCGGCGGTGAATAACAGCACGGATCTGCACTCGATGGGGCAATATATCCAGGAGGGGCGGCGGGCGCTGTTCGAGACTGTGCTGGAAATTGCCGAGCCGGGGCGCGATCTGTCGATTCCCCGGGAGGATGATGACGCCGATCAGTTGAATTATCTGGCGGAACGGCCGCTGTCCGAGGTGAATCAGGGCGCGCTCGAGGCGACGGTGCTGGCCCATGTGGACGGCGGGGTGCCGAATTTGCGGATTTGCCTGCCGAAGCTGGACGCGTCCACGCTCGGAGGACTCTTCTACTTCTTTGAATACAGCTGTGCGCTCAGCGGTCTGCTGAACGGGGTAAATCCCTTCGATCAACCGGGGGTTGAGGCATATAAGATTAATATGTTTGCTTTGCTGGGCAAGCCGGGGTACGAGGCGGCGGGCGCCGAATTGCGCAACCGTCTTAACGGCGAACGGGTGTAGGGATATGGAGGGGTATAAAGAGAGGTCGTTTACGGCCTTGTTACCGACCTGGTTCGGTAGCCGGATGCTCTGGCAACAGAATTGTTCGTTCAGTTGGCAGACTCGGTTTCAAGGTGCGGTGCGGCTTTGTCTCTATCGCGCGTCTCTGCCCGGACGGGCGCGAAATTTGCCGGATCGGCACTACGGCTTGATTTACAGTCAGACCCTGCTCAGGGATGAGGAAGGGGAGGCGGAGTTTACTTTGCCGTCTCTGAAGGCGGGGGAGGAGCCGCTGACCCTGATTGTACAGTTTGCCGTCGACGAGTCATATTTCCACAGTGATGAAGCCCTGCTTGAATTACACGATGAATTGTCGCGCCCGGTGGCGGATGAGGCTTTGTTGCTGAGGCAGGCTTTGCGAGCCGGAAAGGGCTTGGACTGCCTGAATGAGTATGGGCGTTGTCCGATATTGGCGGCGGAATTGACAGAGGGTCCGCGCGCGGAACTGGAGATTTTTGTCGATATTGTTGTCGGCGATATCTGGATTGCTGCCGGCCAGTCGCAGATGGCCTTGCCGTATTCGGCGATCGTCAAGCAAAGGCGGATTTATTCGGACAGTCTGCAACGGGTGCGAGCCTATCATGACGGGCGCTGGGTCGATGCCGAGCGGACGAATGCCTTACAGCAGGTCTCTGCGGCCGGTCTGCGTGCCGCGACTTTGCTGGCGGAGCGACTCTCCTATCCGATCGGATTGATTGATATTTCTCTGCCCGGCAGCGGTCTGGAGAACTATCTGCCTCCGGATATTGCCGTGGAATATCGTGAGAACCGCAATACTTTCCCGATATTACCCGTCGAGGCGGATATAAGTCCCGCCAAACTGCAGTATACCGCCCGTACCGGTCCGCAGGGACAGCCTGCACGAACGGTACTGCCGACCGACTGGACGAATGGCGCGAGCCCGAGGCGCTTGCCGAAGAGACAACTGTGGACAGAACGCCTTGAACCGTTGCGCGGTATGGGCTGTCGCGGAATCTTCTGGTGGCAAGGCGAGAACGACGTTAATACGCCCGAGGCTTATATCGCTTATTTACCGCGCCTGCTCGAGGCCTGGCGGGGACATCTGCGTGCCCCGGAGGGCGAGGAAATAGGCTTTATTTATGCGCAGTTGCCGCCGATACCGCTTTCATTTGACTCTCCCTGGCTTGTACCGCGCTTTAATATAGCGCTGGCGCGGGCTCTTCCGAGCCTGGGTAAGGTCGCGGGTCTAATTGCGGTCAATGATCTATCTCCGGAATATCACCCCAATTTGCGCGGCTGGGAACACCCGCTCCATCCTTTAGATAAGTTCACGGTTGGGGAGCGCTTCGCCTATACGGCGCTTGGTCTCTGCTACTCTCGTCGCGAACTCGGTAGTGCGCCGCAGATTCACGGCTGGCGACGAATCGGCAAACAGGTGATGTTGGATTTTCAACCGCTCATTGAACCCTTGCGCCTGGCCGACGGGAGTTCCGAGTTGCGCGGCTTCTGGTTGGCTGACCGGGATGGAGTTCTGCGTCCCGCCCAGGCCAAGTTGTTGCACGGAGTCAATGTCCTGGTCTATCACCATGAGATTGCCGAACCGCTGTACTGTGCCTATTCTGTCGCCGGATCCGGCGATGAGGGTAATCTCTGTACCAGGGATCATCACGCGGTGGTTCCGTTTGTTATCGCTTTAATCCCTGAAGAGGCCGATACCGCATCACAGAAGGATCTGCCGCCGCCGAGCTTCATTGCCGAAGATAGTGGTTGGGTGAGTAAAGATCGAACCGAACGTTTTGGCTGGTTTCGCTCGTTACCTCCGGGCTCAAATTTGCCTGAGCCGGATTTATCGCTGATTCCGCCGGAGATTCCGCGCTATGCCGACATGGTGCAATTATGGGATATTGTTCATCCGCAACAGGTTGAGTTGGCGTTGGTGTCGGATAAGGTGCTGAGCGGACAGATGGCCTGGCGACTGAAATACGCGGTCGGCGAGGGCAGGAGCAAGGATGTTCCTCTGGCATTGATGCGTCCGAATCCGCAATACGATTTTCCGCGTCCGCCGACGGATTTGCGCTGCTATAAATATATGCAGTTGACCGTATTCAATCCCGACCGGACGGAAAAGGGTCTGGCCCTGTCGCCGGATGCGGATAAATCCGCGCCGGTGGTGCAGCAGTTCAGTTGGCAGAAGGTTATTCTACCCCTGACGCCGGAGTACGGTCTCGGCGCGGACGGGAGCTTTACGCTGACGATCAGGGATCCGCAGGGGGCGGGTCCACTGTATATAGACAGCTTTGAACTGATGGTCAATGAATAAAGAAATTCTCCGTCCGAATCGCCGGCTGGGGCAGAACTTTTTTGTCAATCCGCGTCTTTTGCGTGAGCTGGTTGACCGATGTGCTTTGGATGAGAATTATTTGGTTTTCGAAGTCGGCGCCGGTACCGGCGAATTGACCGCCTTGTTGGTTGAGTGCGCCGGGGCGGTGATCAGTTGTGAGATTGACCGCCGTTTCGCTCCGCTCTTAAAGGACCGTTTTGCCGGTGTCGACAATCTGCAATTGCTGTTCACTGATGTGCGTAAATTGAACTTTGCCGAACTGGCCGCCGACCGTACCCAAAACCGATTGGCGGTACTGGCTAATTTACCGTATTACATCACCACGGTTGTGCTGGAGCAGGTGATGACGCAGATTCCTCAGACGGACAGGCTGGGGCTGATGACGCAGCTTGAAGCGGCGGAGCGTCTGACCGCCCCGCCGGGAACACCGGGCTACGGACCGACGGCGATAGTCCTCGCCTTATGGGCGCGGGTGCAAAGTATAACAAAAGTAGCGGCGGGCAATTTCCGTCCCCGTCCGCCGGTGGAGTCCTGCTGGCTCTGTCTGGAGCGTCGCAGCGATATGGGATATGCCGCCTTACTCGCGGAACCCGGCTTCGTCGACGGCTGGCTCTCTTTTTTGAAGAGTGTATTCACACAACAGCGCAAGACTCTGGCCAACGCCCTGGACAGCGCGCTTCGCCGCGCTTTTGACCGGGAGACGGAGACGGCGGAAATCGCGAGTATCCTGAGGAGCCTGAATTTAGATCCGCAATCAAGGCCCGGCGTAGCAGAGCCGCAGCAGTGGCTGGATTTATACTGTCTCTTGTTACAATGCGAATAATCCCTGGAGATTGGCGCTAAATATTACCGGCATGGACATGGCGCAGGTAGTGGCGTGCCGAACCGGCGGCGGCCAGGACGGTCGGAATCGGGGTCGGCGGTCTGGTACTGCGATAGGCCGGGAAATAGCGGCTCAGGTGCAGGGGAATATCGGGTGAAATTTCAGCCAGTGCCTCAGCCAAGGCGGTAATCTGTTCGGGCTCAGTATTGACTCCCGGAATTAGCAGACAGGTAACCTCAACATGCGCCAGCGGCACGGCGGTGCGGATGGTCTCCAGAACCGGCTCCAGGCGGCCGCCGCAGATTTTGCGGTAGACAGCATCGTCAAAAACTTTGAGATCAATATTGAGCGCGTCAATATGGGGCAGGAGCTCGTTCAGGGGCTCGGGATTGATGAATCCGTTCGTGACCAAAACATTTGCGAGTCCGCGTTGGTGTACCAACGGGGCCAGATCGGCGATAAATTCGTAATTGATCAGCGGTTCGTTATAGGTATAGGCGATGCCGACGGAATTATGCCGGGCGGCTAAATCGAGCAGGGTCTCGGTATCGGTGTATTGTCCGTTGTCGAGATGCCGGGCAATCCGCCAATTCTGGCAGAAGTCACAGTTCAGATTACAACCGACGCTACCGATCGAGAAAATTCGACTGCCGGGTCGAAAGTGGAACAAAGGTTTCTTTTCAATCGGGTCGTAAGCGGCGGAACTGATCCGGGCGTAGGAATAGGTATTCAGCTCGCCGTCGTCATTGCGACGGATAGCGCAACGCCCCGACTCACCGGGGCGCAAAAAACAATAGTGCGGACAAAGTTCGCATTGCAGACGGTCTCCCGACAGTCTTCGCCAGTATCGCGCCGGATGGGGGCGATACGGCTCGCCGGAAAATCCCGGAGACCGTTTATTCATAGCGTGTGACCTCAAAACGTTCCAGGCTATAGGGCTCATCCGGACGAATACCGGCCTTTTGCAGGGCTATATCGACCTGTTCTTCCGCTGTATCGACACCTTCGAGAGCGGGTAGCAAAACACCGCGCCGCAGTCCGCAATTGACGATGACCCCGTAGACCTGCGGGTCGAGATCCGCTATCGAGGCAGCGGGCTCGGAGGGGGAGAGGACATCAACGGAATAGGAAAGGAACGGAAGTTCTTCAACGCGAACCGGGGTGAAGCGCGGGTCGCGACTGCAGGCTGAAACGGCGTTGTTGATAATTTCTTGAGCCAGGCTCTTCTGGTAAGGGGCGAGGGTTCCGATACAGCCGCGCAGGCGTTCTCCTATGTGGAGCGTGACAAAGCAGGCGGCACGACGTTCGAGGAGTTCCGGGGGCAGACTGAGATCGCGTTTGCGCGGAGGTTTACCGTTACGGACATAGTTCTCAACGGTCTGCCTAGCGAGCGCAAGAATATTGGTACCGAGCTGCTTCTCTGCTGTTCCGATCCCGACCCAAGCGGTGAGGTAGCCGATGCCCCAAGGCGACTGATAGGATAAAAGTTCCGTGTCGTAATCGCAGTTCGTCAGGGCTCCGGCGAGGATTTGGAAGCTACGCAGACCGCATTCACCGGCGGGCTCACTGATTCGCGGATCGACGGTGAGGAACTGCTCCAGGTGGCCGGACTTGACGATGCGTTTGATTTCGGTGTCGAAGCGGGGACCCTCCGGCACAAAGCCGTAGTTAGAGTCGACGGATAGGCGATGGGAAAGATCGCCGGAAGCAATGATGACGGTGCGACGTCCCAGTGCTTCAATAGCATCGGCGAGAATTTGGCCGAACTCAAAGAGCAGAGTGGGCGGCAAAAAACCGAAAGCGATTTCCAACAGGCGAAAATTGCTGTATTTCCGATTGATAAAGTAAAGCGGTACGAAAGCACCGTGATCGAGGTCGATCTCTCGGCGACTGTCGGCGACGGGCGGGTAGGAACGGGCGGGAACCCGCGCCTTTTCCGCCGCGGACACAACCTGTTGTAGCAGTTCATTATCGTTGGCGAAAGATAACCTAACCTGCGGTTGGCCGAATTGCGCCATGGAGCCGCGCAGCCTCGACTGATTGATCAGACGGATTTCGTCGGCGGCCAGAGGAGCGTGCGGAGAGATGAGAACGATCGTCTCCGGCGTGAGCTCGGCGATACGTTCGGCTATGGTGTTGAGCCCGGCGATAGTCGAAGCGGCACGATATTCCTCGCCGCGCCCGATCTCCGGTAAGAGAATAGGCGGGTGAGGAGAGATCGCCGCAGCCAATAAAAATTTATTCATATTTAGCCCCCCTTTGCGGAAGCGGCCTTCCCGGGGGTGGCGGCTAGACCGTGTAGGTTGTTGCCGAGGTCTGGCCACCCTGACCGCCCCAATTGGTGTGGAAGTATTCGCCTCTGGGTTTGTCGACACGCTCGTAGGTATGGGCGCCGAAGTAGTCGCGCTGTGCCTGCAGAAGATTGGCCGGCAGGCTGGCGCAACGGTAGCCGTCGTACCAGGAAAGAGCCGCGCTCATGCTCGGTGTCGGGATTCCGGCCTGAATCGCAAGAGCAAGCGTCGTGCGCCAGCCGTCCTGACAAGCGGCAACTTCGTCATGGAAGTATTTGTTGAGCAGCAGGTTGGGGAGAGCGGGGTCGGCAACGAAGGCGTCCTTGATATCGTCAAGGAAAGCGCTGCGGATGATACAGCCGCCGCGCCACATCATGGCAATATTGCCGTAATTGAGATCCCAGTCATATTCTTCCGAAGCCGCGCGCAGGAGAGCGAAGCCCTGAGCGTAGGAAACAATCTTCGAGGCGTAGAGAGCATTGTGCAGGGCATCGAGGATGTCGGCCGGTGGATCGGCGACCTTGCGGTTCGGACCGACCAGGTACTTGGACGCTTCAACGCGCTCACCCTTGAGCGAGCTGAGGGAACGTGCCAGAACGGCCTCAATGATCAGGGTGAGCGGAATGCCGTGTTCGAGAGCCTCCATGCCGGTCCATTTGCCGGTGCCCTTTTGACCGGCGCGGTCAAGCACCAGGTCGACGACATAATTGCCCTCTTCATCTTTCTGAGCGAGGATGTCGCGGGTGATCTCGATCAGATAGCTGTCGAGTTTTCCCTCATTCCAGTGGGCAAAAGTATCATGCATTTGGTCGTTGGACATGCCGAGACCGTCGCGCATGAACTGATAGACCTCGCAGATCAGCTGCATATCGCCGTATTCGATGCCATTGTGGATCATCTTGACATAGTGTCCGGCACCGCCGCGCCCGACCCACTGACAGCAGGGAATATCGTTGTTCGGGCCGACTTTGGCGGAGATTGCCTGGAGGATCGGCTTAACGATCGGCCAAGCCTCGGGTGAGCCGCCCGGCATGACCGCGGGACCCAACAGAGCGCCTTCCTCGCCGCCGGAAACACCGGTGCCAATATAGTACAGACCGGCTTCCTCAACCTGCTTCCAGCGTCGTTCGGTATCCGGGAAATGCGAATTGCCGCCGTCGATTATGACATCGCCTTTATCCATCAGCGGCAGAAGGGCCGTGATGAAGTCGTCGACCGGCTGCCCGGCACGTACCATCAGCATAACGATACGCGGGCTCTTTAACTGACCGACCAGCTCTTCGAGCGAGTAGGCGCCGACGATATTCAGTCCTTTGGCCCGTCCGTTGACGAAATTGGTAACTTTTTCGATGCTGCGGTTGAAGACGGAGACCGTATATCCTTTGCTCTCCATATTCATAACCAGATTTTCACCCATTACCGCCAGCCCGATCAGGCCGATATCCGATTTTCTATTCTGATTGCTCATAAAAATCCTTTCATTAATCCGTATTTATCAAATTCAATGCCTAGCGCTGGACGCGGGCATTACCTTCGTAGATGGCGCGAATCTGAGCCTCATTGACCGGGGTCGCATAGTCGGTCAGCATCGTGGTGGCCAGAGCGCCGGTTGCCCAGGCGAACTTAATCCATTCGGAGGGATCTTTTTCGCTGGCGATGGCGTAGAGCAGACCGCCGACAAAGCCATCCCCTCCGCCGATACGATCCAGGACGGTAATCGAGCGCGGCAATTCGACGTGCCAGTTGCCGTTCTCGTAGAGAATGGCTCCCCAGAGGTGATTGTTGGCATCGACGACTTCTCGCAGGGTGTTGGCGAAGACCTTAACGCTTGGAAAGGCCTCGTGGGCGCGCAAAATCATTTTCTTGAAGCCGGCAATCTTGGATTCCAAGCTGTCAACCTGACCCGTATCGGGGCCCTTGATGCCCAGAGCAAGCTGGTAGTCCTCCTCATTGCCGATGAGAATGTCCGCGAGACCGGCAATCTCCAGGAAAGCGGCGCGCAATTCCTCCTCGCGACCGGCCCAGAAGGAAGCACGATGATTGAGGTCAAAGGAAATCAGCGAGCCGGACTTTTTGGCGTGACGGGCTATCTGCAGGCAGAATTCGGAAGTGTTGGGGGACAGAGCGGCGATCAAACCGGACATATGTACGATAGTCGCGCCCTCCTCACCGAAGATGCGATCCAAATCAAAATCCTTGACGTTCAAAGTGCGTCCGACTTCGCCGGCCCGCTCGTTCTGGACATAGGGCCCGCGGGCACCGTAGCCGCTGTCGGCGATATTGAACTGATGGCGATAGCCCCAGGGACCGCCGGCCGGGATGCTCGGACCTTCATAATCCAGACCGCGGAAACGCAGGTCATTCTTAATGAAGGTTGCGATGGCGTTGTCGGCGACGAAAGTCGTCAGCAGTTTGGCGGGCAAACCGAGAGAGGCGGAAATCTGCGCCACATTGGACTCGGCACTGGTCGACTGAATCATGTATGTTCTGGCGCTCTCCACCGGCTGGCGGTTCTCCGGGGTAATTCTGACACCAATGCTGGTCGGAACAACGATCTTGTAACGGGCATCTGTTCTCATTTTCATATACTGGTAATCCTCCTTGTTGTTTAGGTTCTTTGTTTAGGTATTGTAAAAGCGGTCGCGTTCAGCCCACAGTCCGAGTGCCGGGTTGCTGACGTAGAAGACTTCCTCGCCGTTGACGATATTGAATCCGTCTTTTAATTTGGCCGGGTCATACAGGGCTATCGCTTCCTCATAGGGCATATAGCCGAAATTGACCGATTCGACCTGTTCCCGGGTCAGACCGCCGGGCGCGTAAGTTATCCGGAAGCGTCCCTCAGATGATCCGTGGATTAGGTGAGCGGCCACGCCCAGAGAATCGCGCAGATCCTGATTTTCCGCAACCAACTCGCCGACGCGCTTATAGCCGACATAACCGTATTTGGCGATGAGGACATCATTGCCCTCATCTTCGCCGAAGCCGCGTATGCCCGGTCCTATAATTATCAGTTCTCCGTCGTCGGCCATGGCCATACGGGTGCGATAAATAGCCTTATTGCCGAGCCAGGTAGTGCGGAATTCATCGGGACGAAGATAAACGACCGCCTTGCGAATCGGCACGTCAAGGAATTGAAGATTATGTTTCTGGCTTATTTCGATGGAACGACGGAAAACCTCGCGGTCGCGGCCGATGCTGAGAGAGCGCACCTCGACAATGTCTTCCGGTGTCGTTGTCGTGACGGTCAGAACGTACATGAGAGGAACATGCATCAGGAAGTGTTGCTCGGCGTAATCGAAAATCTTATGCACAGGCGACAGGTCGCGTCCCATCATGCGTTCCATGCCGTAAAGAGCGCCGATGTAATGGGAGCTGTTAATCATTGAACTGCCGCCGCAGCCGACCATGATATTTTTGTTGAAGTTGGCCATGCCGACTACCTCATGCGGCACGACCTGTCCGATAGAAATAACCAGGTCGTAAGACGGATCGATGACGTAGTTACTGGTCTCGACATCTACTGCTTCGTTCCAGCGACCTTCGCAAACCGAACTGACAAAATCCGCCGGAACTTCACCGAGTTTTGTTATGCCGGTACGCCAATTGTGAACCAGGAAGTTCTTACCTTTGGCACCCGGGAACATGGTGGCTATTTCCTCATCCGTCATCGGGACATGTGTGCCCAGGGCGGGTAGGACATCTATCTCCACATTGGGGAGCAATTCGCAGAGCATGCCGACGATCGGACCGGCATAGGCGTTGAGACGAGTAATGTCCGGCGGCACAATCAGCACTTTCCGCAAATCGCCGCGTTCGGCCAATGCCTTGGATAGGGCGGTTTTTATTTCCGCGTCGCTCAGTGGCGATTCATCCGGATGTATGGTGAAACTCAGCGGGGCGTTGTTAGCCAGCATAGCCTGTAGCTCGTACTTGGTCAAATCTGCCATTATCTATCTCCTTCTAGTTCAAATGACGAGTTCTATTCCAAATGACGAGCCAGGGTGGCGCGAACCGCGCCGGGTCCGGCGACCATCTCACTCAAATAAGTGCGCACCTTATCAGCCAAGCCGACCTCATGCAGGTCGACCAGGAAAATCTGTCGATTGGCTAGCAGGGTAGCTAGGGCTTCGGCAGTAACGCTCTCCGGGTCGCCGAGGCGAATCGAGTGGAGTTTTTGTTTAAGGTCGGCGAGTAGCGGGTCGGCGCTGAGTTCCATCGGCTGGAAATTGTCGTCATAGCCCAGCAGATAGCGTAACCAGCCGGCCAGAGCCAGCGGAATCGCGGTCAGGGTCGCGGGATGCTTCGGATCGCGCTCCTGCCAGGCGGCCAGGGTCTGCCCGAAGCGTACGGGTATCTTTTGGCTGGTATCTGTGGCAATGCGCTGCGGCGTATCCGGAATAGCCGGATTGGGCAAACGCTCATTTACGACGTTGTCAATGAATTCGCCGGGATCGATGATTCCGGGATCAACAACAACCGGAAGTCCTTCAACATAGCCGATGGTGCGCACGAGTTTTTGCAACAGCGGATCGCGCATTTCGGCGGCGATGGTCGGGTAGCCCAGCAAACAGCCGTAGACGGCCAGGGCGGTGTGCAGGGGATTGAGGCAGGTCATGACTTTCATGCGCTCGACCTTGTTGACGGTCTCGCGGTCGGACATATAGACGCCGACCTTATCCAGAGCCGGGCGTCCGTTCGGGAAATCATCCTCTATCACGAGGTAGGCGCTGGTCTCGGTATTGACGAAAGGAGCGACGAAGCTACCCTTGGCGGTTTTCAGAAGCTCCAAATTAGTTATACCGTCCGCCTCGAGAGCCGCCTGAACTTCCGGTGAAGGTCGCGGCGTAATCCGGTCGATCATTGTCCACGGAAAGCTGACCTTTCCGGAATTCTCCAGCCAGTCAATGAATTCATGACTGACGGTGCCGGCGGTTTGCCAGCCCTCGGCAATTGTTACGATTGCCGAGCGCAGTAGCTTACCGTTCTCGGAACAGTTATCCATGCTGACCACGGCGAGGGGGTAGGCACCGGCCAGGAAGCGCTGATGGAGCATGCCGGCCAGGATGCTCATGGAGTGTTTGAGGTCGCCGTCGGGTCCGGCGGCGATGTCCGCCGCGGCCACGGGAGTAAGGGCGCCGTCCATGGTACGCAGGTTATAGCCTTTTTCGGTAATTGTCAGGCTAACCATTTGCAGACTCGGGGCGACAAAGCAATTTTTGAGCGTCAGACCGTCGGCGGCGGGATCAAGGTCGGCGACCCCGGCGATCGAGGCAACGATGCTTCTGTCCTCGGAGCCGTCGGCGTGCAGCTCGACCACCAAAGTCAACAAATCATAGACTTTTTCCAGGCTGCGGTTTCCGTCGGGATCCCAGGTATCGACTACAATAATGCCTCGATCCGCCAGCTTACGATTTAAGAGTTCCTGCTGTAGGGCTGCGACATAGCCGCGGAAAATATTTCCCGGTCCGAAATGAACCCAAATCGGCTCTGCGGCCGAACGCTTACGCATAGCAACAACATCATACTCGGGCAATCTGACGCCCGCTTTTTCCCACGCCTCGCGCAGTTTCAGTTGATCCAATGATAAATAAGGCATTTCAACCTCCTGAATGTTTATGCCTCTTAATTATAGAACAAAGTGTGATTTTTTGTGTACACATTCCGCCGCCGACACTTGACCTCCCCTCCTGCTATTATCCTCTGCTATTATCTTGCGGTAAATGTTATACTGGGCGACGGAGGAGAAGTATGATACTAAGTAAAAGTTATTTCTTCACATTGCGTGAGGACTCACGCGAAGAGGATTCTACCAGCGGCAATCTCCTGGTTAGGTCCGGGATGATTAAGAAGGTCGGCTCGGGAATCTATGCGCTCCTGCCGCTCGGCCTCAGGGTTTTCGAGAAGATCAAGCGGATCGTCCGCGAGGAGATGAACGCGATCGGCAGTCAGGAGCTGACGATGCCGGCTTTGATTCCCGAGGATGTCTATATTGACTCCGGCCGCCGCGACGCCTTCGGAGACAGTATGTTCGCCCTAAAGGATCGCTACGGCAAGCCTTATGTCCTTGGCCCGACGCATGAGGAACTCTTTGCCGCCGCGGCGAAGATGTATATCAATTCTTTCCGCGATATGCCGGTCAGTCTTTACCAGTTCCAGACTAAATACCGTGATGAACCCAGACCGCGTTTTGGTTTGATTCGGGTGCGCGAATTCGTCATGAAAGATGCCTACACTTTTGACAGGGATGAGGCGGGTCTGGACGCGGCATATGCGGCGATGTATGGTGCCTATGAGCGCGCTTTCGACCGGATGGGGCTCAACTATGTGATAGTGCGGGCTTCGACGGGGGTCATGGGCGGTTTGCTCTCGGAGGAATTCCAGGCGGTCTGTGATATCGGGGAGGATATTCTCGTTCTGGAGGATAATTCCGGCTATGCGTCCAACCTTGAAGTAGCTGAATGTGTTGTTGAAGGTGAACTCGACACTTCGAACCTCCTACCTTATGAAGAAGTGCATACGCCGAATGCGGGTACGATTGCGGAGGTTACCGCCTTTCTCAATCAGCCGGTCGAAAAATTCGTCAAGACTCTGATCTACCGCATCGACGGCGAATTGTATGCGCTCTGTCTGCGCGGGGATCATGAGGTCAATGAGACCAAAGTGCTGAATCTGCTCGGGGCGCTCAATATGGAACTGGCCGCGCCCGAAGACGTGGCGGCGGCAACCAGGGCGCCGGTCGGCTTTGCCGGCCCGATCGGTCTCGATCTCCCGATCATCATGGATCGGCAGGTCGGCGTGATGTCCAACTTCATAGTGGGAGCCAATAAAGGCGATTATCATTACATGAATGTTAATTTGAGCGATTTCACCCCGACCAGAGTTGCGGACATTCGCCAGATTAAGGAAGGCGATCTCTGTGCCAACGGTGCCGGGCGGGTGCGCTTTGCCCGCGGCATTGAGGTCGGGAACACCTTTAAATTGGGTGAAAAGTACTCAAAGGCGATGGATCTGTACTATACCGACGCCGACAATCATTTGCATCCGGTCGTTATGGGCTCGTACGGTATCGGAATCGGTCGTTGCCTGGCTGCGATTGTCGAGCAGAATCACAATGAGCTGGGGATTGTCTGGCCGAAGCAGATTGCGCCGGTCCAGGTTGCGATTGTCGTGATTAACATGAAGAATGAGCAGCAGGTAGAAGCTGGGTTTGATCTTTACGAGGAACTCTCCGCAACCGGATTGGATATCCTGATTGACGACCGCAATGAGCGTGCCGGCGTGAAGTTTATGGATATGGATCTGATCGGAGTACCGCTACGGATTACCGTCGGTCGCGATATCGTCGACGGCTGTGTGGAGTTAAAATTCCAAGGCGAGTCCGAAGCTGTCGTGGTTCCGCTGACCGAGGTTCGCGAACGGGTTGAGGCCTGGTTCGTTGATTGAGGTGCCAAGGAAAGCCCGAGGCTGCCATGGCTCCGTTCGTCGATAAGAATCTGATGAGGTGAAGACGAGATGAGAATAGCGAGAAAGTACTATCCGGATCCGAAGCGGGCGATTGTCCTGGTCATCGATGAGCAGGAGCGTTTGCTACCGGTGATTCACGAATGGGAACGGGTTGTGGAGCGCACGGAAGTTCTGTTGCGCGGAGCACGGTTGCTGGATATACCGATTGTCGTTACCGAACAATATCCGCGCGGCCTGGGAGTGACGGTTGAGCCTTTGGCAAGTTTGCTTGCCGAGTACGGCGTGACTGCTCATGAGAAACGCAGTTTTTCGGCGGTTCCTCTGGGTAAAGAACCTTTTCTGACCTTTATCGAGGCCTCGTGTTATCAGGGAAATAAAGTAGAACCCAACGAATCTGCAAAAGGTAAAGATGACATGTCGTCGCAACAGCGTGATCAGGTAATTATTGTCGGAGTCGAAACGCATGTTTGTGTTTGGCAGACGACACGCGACCTCCTGGCGCGCGGTTTCGATGTTTTTGTTCCCATTGACGCGGTGTCGTCGCGGGATCCGCGGAATAATCAGGTCGGCCTGGACCTGATGTGCTCCGCCGGAGCGGTGATCAGTTGCACCGAGACTCTATTGTTCGATATGCTGGGCACATCGCAAGACAGCCGCTTCAAGGAAATCAGCGTTTTAATCAAGTAAGAGCCGACGCCTTTCGGCAAGTTTGCAGGTAACGCGCCTGAGCCGGCTTCGCCAACGGTCTCTGGCGGGACGCAACCTGCAAAGTTGCCGAAAGCATCTCCGCCTGCTCTCGAAAACACCCGGAAAGCGCTACTAACCACCCGAAAACACTTCCACGGTTCCCTAAAATGTCTGTTAGAGTTTCCTACAACGCTGGTCTTTCGGCAAGTTTGCAACTAACGTGCCCGAGCCGCCTTCGACAGCGGTCTCCGGCGGGACGCAACCTGCAAAGTTGCCGAAAGCATCTCCGCCTGCTCCCGAAGACACCCGGAAAGCGCTACTAATTACCCGGAAACACTTCCACGGTTCCCTAAAACGTCTGTTAGAGTCTCCTACAACGTAGGTCTTTCGGCAAGTTTGCAGTTAACGCGCCTGAGCCGGCTTCGGCAACGGTCTCCGACGGGACGCAACCTGCAAAGTTGCCGAAAGCATCTCCGCCTGCTCCCGAAGACACCCGAAAACAACGCCAGATCCTGGCCGACACTCCAGACACCGTTCGACAGCGCCGGATACCGCCCGCGACATGGAGATAAAGTAAAACCCCGAGCCGAGAACTGACCCGGGGTCTGTTGTGTCTGCTTAATGACAACCGTCAGCCGGTAGCCGTCAGTCGGTAACCGTCAGCCGGTAGCCGTCAGTCGGTAGCCGTTAGTCGGTGGTCGACAGCTAAACGTCGCTTAGCCGAAGAGGAAAGCCTTGCGACCGTAGTAGGCGGCCTGGGCGCCGAGTTCCTCTTCGATACGCAGGAGCTGGTTGTACTTGGCAACGCGGTCACTGCGGGAGGGGGCACCGGTCTTAATCTGGCCGGCATTGAGGGCGACGGCGAGGTCGGCTATGGTCGTATCCTCGGTTTCGCCCGAGCGGTGGGAGATAACGGAGGTGAAACCGTTGCGGGCAGCCATGTCCATGGTCTGGAAGGTCTCGGTAAGGGTGCCGATCTGGTTGACCTTGATCAGGATGGAGTTACCGGCTCCGAGCTCGATGCCTCGTGCGAGACGGGACTTATTGGTCACAAATAGGTCGTCACCGACAAGCTGCATCCGCATGCCGAGACGCTCAGTCATCTTCTGCCAGCCTTCCCAGTCATCCTCAGCCAAGCCGTCCTCGAGCGAAATAATCGGGTATTTATCGGCGAGGCTTGCCCAGAAGGCAATGACTTCGTCGCGGGTAAGATATTTGTTGGACTTCCAGAAGAAGTAGTCGCTTTCGCGTCCGTTCTCCTTGGCAGCTTCGTAGAGTTCGGTCATTGCCGGATCCATTGCGATATAGAAATCGCGACCGGGCTCAAAGCCGGCTTTTTTTATGGCGCGAACTAAATACTCAAGAGGCTGTTCGTCATTCTTGAAATTCGGGGCGAATCCGCCCTCGTCGCCGACGGAAGTGGCGAAGCCGTCAGACTTGAGGATAGCGCGCAGAGTGTGGAAGACCTCGGAGCACCAGCGCAGAGCATCCCTGAAGTTTGCGGCGCCGGTCGGCATAATCATGAATTCCTGCAGATTGACTGAGTTATCCGCATGCCGACCGCCGTTGATGACGTTCATCATAGGAACGGGCAGGACATGGGCGTTGGCTCCGCCGAGATAACGGTACAGGGGCAGGTTCATCTGCGTAGCGGCGGCGCGGGCCGCGGCAAGAGAAACGCCGAGAATGGCGTTGGCGCCTAATTTGGCCTTATTCGGTGTGCCATCCAATTCTAGCATGGCCTGATCGATATCGTATTGAGCATCCACGGGATAGCCGATCAGTTCGGGGGCGATTATTTTGTTGACATTTTCAACTGCCTTGAGGACGCCCTTACCGCCGTAGCGGGATTTGTCACCGTCGCGCAGCTCCACCGCTTCAAAAGCGCCGGTCGAAGCCCCGCTGGGAACCGCCGCTCGTCCCAGGGAGCCGCAGTCCGTTATTACATCGACCTCAACGGTCGGATTGCCGCGTGAGTCCATAATTTCACGAGCCTTAATATCTGCTATAAAAGCCTGGTCATACATGATGATGAAAACCTCCTTAAATGTCTTCTCATGCTTATTTGCCGGCGATCCCCGATCACCGGAACGGTCGCGGCCGATGCAAATATTCACGACCTCGAGCCGTTCTGCTAATATAATAACACAATACCATGCAAGAACCGGAGGACATGATTTTGGCGGAGCTGGGGAAAATGAAATACTTTGACGTGGCGGCGCTGGAAGCACGCCTCGGACTACTGACTTTGCCGCATTTTGTGCGGGAGTGCGAGGCCGATTTTTTGAGGATGTGCGGCGATATTGCCTACGAAGCTGCCTGGAACCCTAGGATCAAAGCGATTTTTATTTCCGGTCCCTCCTCATCTGGCAAGACCACTTTCACCAATCGTCTCAGCGGCGCCTTGCACATGCTCGGACGGCCGACGACGCTGTTGTCCCTTGACGATTATTACTCGGTCCAGGATCCGGTCTACGATGAACACGGCCGCCCGGACTTTGAGCGGCTAGATTGCCTGGATGTTCCGCTGATGCTCGACCATTTGCAGCAGATCATGAATGGGACCGGCGTCGAAGCGCCGACCTTTAATTTTAAGACACGGAAGCGGGAGTGGCGCCCGGAAGGTTACCGCAAGCTCGCCCCGCGGGGCATTTTGCTGGCCGAGGGATTGCACGGGTTATCCGAACAGGTCTGCGGCAATTTAAAACGTGAGCAGTATCTGACCGTTTTTCTCATGCCTTACGCGACGCTGAATTCTGATCGCCGCTTGCTGGATTCGCGCGATATCCGTATTTTGCGACGTACCTCGCGCGACGTTTTGCACCGGAACTCGACCGCCTTTGCCACTCTCGACTATTGGCCGGTTATGGATAAAGCGGAATTGCAACTGACAAATGAATATCTCGCCCGTGCCGATTTTTATGTGAACACGGTATTGGGCTATGAGTTCTTTGTCGTGCCACCTTTGGCCACTGCTCAAATAGAAAAGGATTTTGCCGCCCTGGAGCGCGGCGAACTCCGTCAGTCACCATATTTGCGTCCGGGGCAGATGTACGCCGATCTACCCGCCGCAATCGCCCTGGGGCGCCGCCTGGTTGCCGCAGCTCAGAAGCTACCGGTCATCTCGCCGAGCATTGTGCCGGAGATTTCCATCCTCAACGAGTTTATTTCCTAGCAACTTTGCCGCTGCGTACCTCCGCGGATTTACACCGGTAACTTTTGTTCTTGCCCGTGTTTGAATGATTGAGTAGTATATCCCTATACTTCATTGACGGCTCATATACCTTGGTGTGGCATGAAAGGATTAGGTTTGATTGAGATGAACCAAGAATTGTCCCATTTATGTTGTGAATCGACTTCCGATAACTACCTGCCGGTTGATCCGGATCTGGCCGATGAATTGATGGCGGAGACTGATCTGCTTCTGGAAATTAACGGCGATAACTATGTTGAAGCAGTGGAGGAGTTTCCCGGAGTAGTTCTCCTGGAGGTAACTTCCGACTGGTGTGAAACCTGTGCCAAGGCCAAGTATAATCTGGTCCTGATGCGGCGCGAGTACGGAGACAGAATCAACTGTGTGCGCATGGATCTGGACGAGAATATGTATATTGCCGAGCAACTCAAGGTGCATCGCATTCCCACCCTTTATTTCATGAAACGAGGTAAGGTTCTGGAGGAGATGGAAGGTTGTGTGACTCCGGATGAGGTACGGGCCGCTCTCGAGAAAATATTGAAAAATGAGTGAGGTAAATTCTAAACGGATACGGGCGAGCTTTGCCGTACTGGAAAGTATCTTTGGTGCCGGAAAGGCGGAATTTTGCGATTTGGCCGCGGAACGATTGGCTTCCGGTAAACGTGCTTTGATAGTGACGGTCAATCCGGAAATAATTATGAATGCCGAGCGGGACCCGCAATGCGAAGAACTGCTGAGGGCACCGGGTGTCATCTCGGTACCGGACGGTATTGCTGTTGTAATGGCGGCGCGGAAGTTCGGTAAGCAGATCAAGGAACGGATCACAGGTGTCGATTTGGCACAGTTTTTTCTCGAAGATGCGGATAGACACAGCTATTCCGTTGCCCTGTACGGAGCAAAACCGGAAGTTCTGAAGGCTCTGTGCGAACGGATTGCCGCCGAGTGGCCGGGTGCCCGCGTCGTCGCCGCCTATGACGGCTATAATCATAAGGACGATGCGATAATGGACGAAATCGCCGCGCTGGAGCCGGATATAGTTCTGGTTGCTCTAGGTGTGCCGCGCCAGGAGAAATTACTGTATTCCCATTTTCCCAAGTTCAACAAGGGTTTGCTGATGGGCGTCGGCGGCAGCTTTGACGTCTTGAGCGGCTTGAAAAAGCGCGCTCCCGCCTGGATAAGACGAGCCAATTTGGAGTGGCTCTATCGTATCTTAAGGGAGCCCAGCCGTTTGCCCCGCTTTTTCCGTTCCAATCTCCCCTTTGTCAGGCTCGTCCGGAGCGAACGGCGGCGGCTCAAAGGAAGAAGGTAGACATGACGCAATCAATATCGTTTTCGTTGCCCCGCGGAGACGGATCAGTGCGAGTCGGTGATTTCGTTGTTACACGTTGGCCGCCGGTTCAGACTACTGTTTATGAGGAAGTAGAACGTCGACTGCACTGTATGCTCGTCTTCGGCACCCGTCCGGAAACGATCAAGATGGCTCCGCTGGTCAAGGTCTTGCGTCAGGATCCGCGTTTCAAGGTAACCGTTTGCGTGACGGCGCAACACCGCCAGATGTTGGATCAGGTTTTGCATGCTTTCGATATTGTACCGGATGTCGACTTGGATATTATGCGTCCGGGACAGACGCTGTCTGATATAACATCCCGAGTGCTCAAGGGTATGGAGGACGTGATTCGCGAATACGAACCCGATGTGGTACTGGTGCACGGCGACACGAGTACCGCCTATTCCGCCGCTCTGGCCGCATTTTATCAACAGGTTCCCGTTGCTCACGTTGAGGCAGGCCTGCGAACCTGGAATCGCTATTCGCCCTATCCGGAGGAGATGAACCGCCAGATGATCGATGTCCTCAGCGAGCTGTATTTTGCGCCGACGGAACGCAGTATCGAAAATCTCCGGCGTGAGAATCGCGATGAGGCGGGGATTTATCTGACGGGCAATACGGCCATTGACGCATTGCAGACCACGGTGCGTTCCGACTGGCATCATGAGATTGTCGACTGGAGTGCCGATAGCCGCCTGATTGTGCTGACGGCACATCGCCGCGAGAATCTCGGCGAACCGATGCGCAATTGTTTTCGTGCGATTGCCCGGATTACGACCGACTTCCCGGACGTGAAAGTGGTTTATCCCGTGCATATGAATCCGCTGGTTCGCGATTTGGCGGCGGAGATTTTCGGCGATAATGAGCGTGTGCGTCTTATCGAACCTCTGGATGTGATTGATTTCCATAATCTCCTGGCCAAGGCGTATATTATTTTGACCGATAGCGGCGGAATTCAGGAAGAGGCTCCTTCTCTCGGTAAGCCGGTCGTTGTTCTGCGTGATACCACCGAACGGCCGGAGGGTCTCGCCGCCGGAACACTGGTTCTGGCCGGCACGGACGAAGAGCGGGTCTATAACTTAACCGCCGAACTTTTGAGCGATGCCGAGGTCTATAATCGTATGTCGCAGGCAAGCAACCCTTACGGTGACGGTCTGGCCAGTCTCCGAATTCGCGACGCGCTTATTAAATGGAGCGGCTCGCGACGCGGCCGCCGCTTGCAATGATTCGTAAAAAAAGGTAATATGCAATTCACACGGGGGAGCTTCCGCTGAGAGGATCTGACGATCGACCCCAATAACTTGATCCGGATAATGCCGGCGCAAGGAGTTGTTTAGAGTTGTGGTCTTGGAATTATGGTCGCTACCTTCCGTGAGGGAGGTATTTTTTATGTCCGTTTCGGGGCAGACAGGAAAGACGGGGAGAAACGGTAAATTCCGCCGCGTTTGGCGGCGCATCTGGCCGCCCCTTTTGCTTGCCGCGCTGTTTGCGGCGCTGTTACAGTTGCTCTCCGCATTCGGCGTTTTACGCGAGTTCGTTCTGCCGGCGCCGACGGATGTCGTTAAGGCTCTGGTGAGTCAGCATCAACTGCTGATTCCGCACATACGCGCGACAGTTTTGGTATCCGTAATCGGATTCCTGCTCTCTATTACGGTGGGTATGTTCGTCGCCCTGCTGATGGACAGCTTTTCCCCGGTATACCGTGCCGTCTATCCCTGGCTGATCGTTTTCCAAACGATTCCGACCTTAGTGATTACTCCAGTAATTGTTCTGATTCTCGGCTACGGTTGGTGGCCGCGGCTGGCAGTCGTCGTGCTGGTCTGTTTTTTCCCGATCAGTATCAGCCTTTTCCAGGGTCTGCGTTCGGTCGACAACGATTTGATCATGCTTCTGCACAGCATGCAGGCTAAGCGTCGGCAGATTTTTCTCCACGTCAAATTGCCGGCCGGTCTGACCACAATGTTCAGCGGACTCAAGATATCCGCTACCTATTGCGTGATGGCCGCCACCTTGGCCGAATGGTCGGGCGGCGGCGACGGCTTGGGCATATATATGCTGCGAACTAAGCGTTCTTTCAATTATGATCGCATGTTCGCATCCATCATCTGGATTATTGCCTTGTCCCTTATATTTTATGGTGCGGTGGTGCTGGCGGAATACCTACTCCTGCCGTGGCGCCGGATCGAAAGCAATGAAAGGAAACCGAAGAATGAAAAAGTTGGCGAAAACAGCTAAACTGCGCGGACTTCATATCCGTAGCTACGTATTGCTTCTTGTCACGATTATGTTTCTTATGCCGGGATTGGCGGCTCTTTCCGCCTGTCGGCAAAACCCGCGGAATTTGACCGAAATCACCTTTGCTCTGGACTGGACTCCCAATACTAATCATTCCGGATTGTTCCTGGCGCGCGATCTCGGCTATTTTGCCGAAGAAGGATTGAACGTTAGCCTACAGCAAAGCGACATGACTTTCATCGAGCAGGTGGGAAGCGGGGCGGCTCAATTCGGCATCGCTTCGCAGGAACAAGTATTGCAGGCACGGGCAGCTTCGGGAAAAGTTCCGGTGGTGGCGGTGGCGGCTGTGATTCAGCACAATACGTCGGGCTTTGCTTCGCCTGTGGACCGGAAAATTGTCGTGCCGAAGGATTTCATGGGCAAGACCTACAGCGGTTGGGGCACGCCGCTCGAGGAGGCCTTTATCCGTACGCTCGTCGAAGCCGACGGTGGCGACTACTCTAAGGTGAAGATCATCAACCAAAGCGCGACCGATTTCTTTGCCGCGCTGGAGACGGAGGCCGACTTTGTCTGGATTTACAAAGGTTGGGACGGAGTGGCCGCCGAAGTCAATAATTATCCGCTGAATTTCATTCTCCTGCAGGAGATCGACCCGCAACTCGATTTCTACTCACCGGTTATTATCGCCAATGAGAGTGTTGTCCGGGAGCAGCCGGAGCTGGTGCGGAGATTTCTGCGCGCCGCCACTCGCGGATATATGAAAGCGATTGAGGAGCCGGCCGCCGCGGTACAGGCATTGCTGGCCGAAGCACCGGAACTGGATGCCGAATTGCTTGAAAAGAGCCAGAACTACCTCAATACCCAGTACATTGCCGATGCACTGCGTTGGGGAGAAATGACAAAGCAACGCTGGGATGATTTTGCGGTCTGGATGGACGACAGGGGATTGTTGGAGTCGAAGATCGCGGTTGACGACGCTTGGACGGCGGAGTTTCTGCCCGAGTGGAAGGCGGATGGACAAAAATGAAGATAAATGTCGGGTATAAGAGCTGAAAACCTATGTACAGGGATGAGAATAATGACCGATCTTAAGACAATGCAAGCCGACAAGAGAACGCAGGCCGGCGAGGCAAGGGGTGGGGCAAGACGAATCGACGATATTGTCCTGCGAGCGCGGGATATCAGCCACGGCTACGACGGAGAAGAGATCCTAACCGAGGTCAGTCTGGAATTGCGGCGCGGGGAGCTCGTTACGGTGCTGGGTCTGTCCGGTTCCGGAAAAACGACGCTCTTTAATATTTTGGCCGGCCTGACCGTGCCGGATCGCGGAACAGTCAGCGCCGAGTCAAAGATCGGCTATCTGATGCAGAAGGATCTGTTACTGCCTTGGAAGCGCTTAATCGATAATATCAGTCTGCCGTTACGTCTGAGCGGTGTTCCGCGTCGGGAAGCCCGGGAGCGGGCGGCGAAATTCTTGCCGCGTTTCGGTCTGCGGGGGCTCGAGCGGCGTTGGCCGAGTCAACTCAGCGGCGGACAGCGGCAAAGAGCGGCGATTCTGCGAACCAGAATGTACGGCGGAGAGATAATGCTCCTGGACGAGCCTTTTGCCGGACTCGACGCGCTGACGCGTGAAGAGATTTATCTGTGGCTGACGGATCTGCGCCGGGAGTACAATCTGACCATACTTTTGATCACGCACGACATAGAGGAGGCGCTCTCCCTGTCTGATCGGGTGTTGGTTTTGGCGGCCGGGCATCCGACTACGCTACATCCGGCACTGGAAATTCAGGCGCCCGTCTCGTCCCGGGATATGGCGGAAAAGCGGCAGGCTTTGCGACGTATGTTGTTTACCGATCGGGAAGGTCGTCTGTTTGCGGCTTATCGGAGGGATCGTTAGGTTGCGGCTCATCGGGAAGATCACTTGACTGGGACTGATCGGAAAGATCAACCGGAAAGTGACGACTGCGATTAACCCGGATAAAGGCGATGGCCGTAATGAACATCGAGAGAACCAAGAAAGCGTAGAAATTGATGAAGCGCGTGACCAGCATAGTCGGCAACGCCATTCCCTCCGGCAGGACGGCCTGGAAGATGGTGCGAAATCCGCCCTCGGTCATGCCGACGGAGCCCGGGGTCGGAAAGCCGGAAACCGCGAGATTGAGCACCGACTGCAGGCAGAAGATATCAACGAAACGATTGGCACCGACATTGAGCGAACGCGCCGCTGCCCAGGGAATCATATAATAGAAAATGTGTTGCAAAAGCGTCAGACCGAACAGAATGAGCAGTAATTTGGTATTGCGCAGGATATTGAATGACCTGTCGGAGTAGATATCGATCTGCTGTTCGGCCTTGGCGCGGAATTTTTCGGGATGACGCATCAGGCGCAGACGAACCAGAACGCGTTCCAGCCACCGCGCGGATTTGCGAAGGACACCGGGCCGGTAGAGCAGGAAAAAACAGATGTACAGCATGACCAGGGCGAAAATCACACCGAAGACGAAAAGCAGGTTATAGGCTCCCAGAGCGGAAAAAATCAGACCGGGGCGCAGGATTACGGCAACGACGGAGAGAGAGAGAGTAGTGGAATAAACCAACAGAGCCTGCAAAATAAACATCACACTGCTGCTTGGTATATTAACGCCGCGACGGTAGAGATAGTAGACCTGAACCGGCTGGCCTCCGGAAGCGGAGGGAGTGATATTGTTGAAGTAATAACCGATGAAAGAAGTATACACACTCAGACTGAAGGGGAGACGCGTCTTGAAGGCGGCGGATAATAACATAGCCAGCACTACTGTGTACAGACCCTGTTGCGTGAACATAAAAACAAATCCCAGAGCCACGTAGCGCCAGTCGGCGCTACGCACGATGCGTAAAATTTCCTGCAGATCGGCATCTCGGAAGAGGAAATAAAAAGTTATCGTCAGAACGGCGAGCATGAATATCGTGCTCAGGACATATCGTCGGACGGATTTCTGCTTCGATTCCATAATGAGCAGATTATATCTTTCAGCGGTCGGCTTGGCAAATTGCCAACCTACGATTGTGTTACGCTACGATTGCTGACCGGGCAATTTCTAATCGAACATAGCGCTTCATATTTTGCCGGAGGTCAGGCTGCTGGCGGAGGAGGATAATCTGTAGTCGGCCGGCGTTACGTTGAATTGTTTTCTGAAGTTGCGGAAAAAGGTACTCTTCACCGTATACCCGCATTTTTCAGCTATGTCTGTCGTGCTTTCATTTGTTTCGCGCAGAAGCCGGGCGGCTTCTTCCATGCGCACTTCGGTCAAAAAACTGCTCATAGTGGTTCCTGTCACTTCCAGAATAGAACTGTAGATAAAGCGCTCAGAAACGAAGAATTGTTTGGACAGAGAGGCCATGCATAGGGACGGATCGCTGAAGTTATCGCGGATATGCTGGACAATTGCTTCACAGAGCCGCTTCCGGTCGGATTCCTTCTGCTCGGTTTTTTGCGCGAATAGAGCCTCAGCAGCGTTTTTAAGGCGGCGAAGATTAATATCCGGCGAGTGCTGGGGGCTGTAGCTATCGGTCTCCACGGAAGCAAAAGAAAGCCGGGCGGCGGCCGCCGCCTCGCGCAGCAGGAAAACGACATTGTAGTATATCTCTTCAGCGGAGGGTTCCGCGCTGTGTATAGCTAGGGAGGCCAGTAGATTGATCTGGGTGCAAACGTCGTCGCGATTCCAGCCGACCAGCGCTTGGCGCAGCTGTTTGAGTTCATCGGAACCCACCACGGAATAATCATCCGGTTTGCCGCCGTCGTTGGCGATAGTAAGAATGGATTCATCGGCTTCGGATAGGCAGGCCTGCGCCTGGCGGACGGCATCACCGATCTCCGCCAGCCCGATAAACGGGGTGCTGACACCGCCGATAAAGCGCAGTTGCGAACCGGCGCCGGCGTTCAGCGCAAAAAGGAGGTCGTGAAGTCGTGTCAGGTTGGCCGGCTCGTCACGGAACAGGAGCAGTGTCTCCTGCATATTGATATGCTCGCGGATGAAAGCATCAGGCAGCGCGTCCAAAAGCGCGGTAGCGGCCGTATCCAGCGACAAAGCGAAATAGTCTCCTGTGTCGTTCAGGTCGGCGCCGCATTCGCGTATTACCGCGACCCGGAGAGTCAGACGAAAAAGCGGAAAAGAGTTCTCCAGTTGCCGCAATTCGTATTTGGGCACGGCCAGGCCGGCAAAGACCCGCACGAGAAAGCTGGACAGCAGCATATTCCTAAGCGCCATGTTTTTGGCGTGGGTGCTACTCATGAAATTGTCGATTGCCGTCAGCTCGTTCCTGTTGCTATCGGCTTCCGCCTCGCCGGCGTGGGCTCGCACCAGTTTGCGAAGCGGACTGACACCGACATGCGAAAAGATAAAGCACAGCGCTACGCCGACAGCGACGGAAATACCGAGGATAATCAGAGCCGAAGTCAGCGATCTCAGCACGGCGGTCTGCAGATGATTGTCGGAAATACCCAGCACGAGTTTGCAGGAGAGTGAAGGTATGTCATAAGTGAGCTGTTTGTAGTTTTCTCTCACTGTGTTTCCCTGCGTCAGCAGTGTGCTACCGTTCGTGCTGACAATTTGGAAGAAGCTGTCGGCAGGTAGCGTATCAAGCTGAAAGCGCTCCCGAAAATAGGTATCCGGATAGATGAATCCGTAGACAGTGTGTTGTGCGGAGGCAAAAGGTGTGAGGGGATAGACAAGCATCGTCAGCGCGGTCACCGGTGCCGTGCCACCGATCGACAGCTCGACGGCGGGCAACATAAGAGTGCCGGAATGGAACTCCGGTTTGGCGGAGGTTAGCATTTCCGGCAGGTTGACCGTTTCATCGTAAACAAGATAATCCGCAAAGCAGCTTTCGACTTCCTGAAAGAGGCGCTGACGGGTTAGACATACGCCGCTGTTGCGGAAATAAAGGAAGCTTTCGCTTGGCAGCTGCATGAGGTAGCTGTTATCAGTAAAAGCGTTGTGAAGCATGGTCAGGTTGTACACGTTCTGAGGACTGAGTCGTCGGCCGGCGCTCCTGATGGGGAGAAAGCCGTCGCTCCTTTCCATAAAGCCCGGTAGCTGGTTATTGATTTTTACATCGCGTAGGAACATCGCGACACTGTGCTGAAATTGGTTTTCCAGATGTTCCATGTAGGAGTAACGCAAGGTATGGGCGAAATGCAACGTGGCAGCGGCCAGCGAAGCTGCGAATAAGAATACGACAACTGCCAAAATCAGAAAGAACCGCCAGAAAAGCGATATTTTGGAAATAATTCGATAAAACAGACGTTTCATGCGTTTCCCCTTTCTCATATACGGAGTCTTCCCGCGAACGCTGCGAATTTGTTTTGTGGTTGTCCGCTACCGTTGGATTATAACAACGATACGATTGTTATTGTACGCTGACTTGCACGAAATGTGGGCAGCTTTAAGACGTTCTTAACTTGTGTAACGTGCAAACGTGCGTATATTGCAACCAAAAAAACAAAAATGCTTCTTGCGGCAGGACGAGGCTACGTAATATATTCGTACCAGGCTCTAAAACTTAACTACCAAATGTACGGAGGAAGTATTGATGATCGAAACGACCAAAGACGGGCTCGTTTTTACGAGTGATTATGAGGGCGGCTCTCTGGATCGCGCCGTTCGTTGCGGCAAGAACTACTACTCGCTGCTGTTGCGACCCGATTCATGGTACTACTTCAATTTCCATGTAACGGGTTGCAAAGACTTGGAACTGGTCTTCCAATTCTGTGCGCGGGAGCTCAGCTCCGATCCTCCCGCAGTCTTCCATGAAGGCGGGCTGCGCTGGCGGGCGGCGGATGGAGCTCTGATCAAGCCGGTCTACAGTTATGACGGCAAGACCTGGCATCAGGTCGACAGCATGCTGAAAGCCGGAGGAGTCAAGGGCAGCTATATCTTTCGACAGCGTTTTACGGAAAACGAGGTCTATATCGGCTACAGCTCCACGTATCTCTACTCCGACCTACAGGCCTATCTGGCACGGCTGAGCCAAAATTCTCTGGTGCAGATATCCAGCGTCGGCAGCACTCGCTGCGGGGTCGACATGCCCTTGGTAACCATCACCCGTAATCCGCAGGTCAAAGATACGATTCTGTTTATCAGCCGCGAAGACTCTGATGAAATAGTGAGCAGCTATGCCGCCGAAGGCATGCTTGATTTCCTGATCTCAGGCGATCCGGATGCCGAATGGCTACTGGAACGCTATATTTTCCGCATGGTTCCGATGGTTTCCATAGACGGAGTCATGGCGGGCTGCGTACACAGCGCCGGCTACGGTTACGGTGGTTCGCGTTGGAACGATCCTGTTTCTCCGCGCGAACTGGAAAACATCAAGGATTACGCGCGTAAACTGGCTGCTTCCGGGCAGAGAATAGTTTTTGCCGCGCAGATGCACAGTGCACAGACCATGGATCGCACTCTTAAGGACTGCTATGACGGTCACGAAATCGATTTTTATACGCACAACGAGCCTTTATACAAAACTCTTCTAACGCATACAACCGAGTACTGGAATCCGTATCCCAATGCCTGTACCCTTGAAATGAGTGCGGTAGGCTTTTTCAACCGTTTCCTGATCGATAATTTCAATGTCAATGACTGTTTCTGCACTCATGTCCAGGGCAGCAATCCGGACGAAGGTCGCTTTTGCGGGCGCGACCTGCTACGGGCGGTGATCGCTTATCTGCGGCAGTCCTGAGCAGAGCTCATAATTTAGTACTACAAAGTCGTTCAGAATGGCTCCATTGGAGGTGTAAGGTAAATGCGAATTCAAGAACTGGATCTTTCGAGTGTCAAGACGCTGATCGAGATGACCGAGCGACTGATCGAACAGACCGGATTCGAGGTTGCCTCGACAGAGATCCTCGAACGTGCCGAGCAGGCAGGCGCTCAAGTCGACCACGACAAACAGCGGAT
>JAAZJE010000032.1 GCA_012800515.1 Clostridiaceae bacterium | reverse complement strand
TGATGAGTCCTTTGGTCTGTTCAGCGATTAAATCATTCATGGCTTTGACGGTCGCGTTGTCGAAGGGCGCGCCGAAGGCGGGGATTCCGAAGTAGTCGGCATTGGTCTGCAGGAAGTCCGGGTTGATACGGAAGTAGCTGGCACCGGTGCGGTACCAGATCGAGCCGTTTATGAAAAGTTGCTGCGCCTCCCGTTCACTGTCGCGCCGCGTGCCCAGCATGAGTTCGTTCAACGCGCGGAGTGTGGCGTCGGCGGCTTTCCCGACTTTGTCGGCGTCGGAGCCTGCGTCGCCGGTCACTTTGTCCGATTCGCCGCCTTCACCGGATTTGCCGGCCAGCACGGCCAACATTTCAGATAGTGTGTCGCCGGCCGCACCGTTGGCTACCATGGTCAACACGCTCTGCATGACGTAGGGTGAGAGGAGGAAGTTGCTTTTGTTTTTCTGTTCTTTTTCACGTTCGGCAAGTTGCGCGCGGATCAGTCGGACGGAGAAGTCGTTGAGGATCGCGGCACGAGCGGCGTCCGTTTCCGCAGCTTTTACATCGGGTTTGGCTTTAAGTGTGGCCATTAAATTGACAATTTGTCCGTCGGGGATCGGAGTGACGTTGAGAGTCGGTTTTTTGGTCGTGGCGTTCGGCCCGTCGGGCTCGGTCGAATCGGTTCGACCTTGCGGACCTGTGATTTTGCAAGCGGAGAAGGGGACGGCCAGAATTACCAGGATAATTGCCAAGACAATCTTCGTGGTTCGGTGCAACTTCAGTTTACGCATAATTTTGTCTCTTTGTCTAATCCTTTATGGTGGGCGGCGGGGTTTCATCGATCGAGTTCATCACGCCGATGAAGTAGGGGACGCCGGTGTTCAGGTCGACGATCGCATAGGCGAAAGGACGGTCAAAGGTCAGGAAGTTTTGCGGCATCGAGACATTGGAGCAGAGGGCAGAGCCGACGGCGGCGGCGATCGTGCCCTGTTCGTTGACCACTATTTTTGCTTTATGCTCCAGTTCCGAGACATAGAGATTGCCTGCTACAGATCCCATAGAGGACAGATCGGCGGCTCCTTCGTCAAAGACAAGTTCCATGCCTATTGCTTCCAGTGCTGGTATCATGTTGTCTTTGTCGGTGCCGAAAGTAAAGGCAGGCAAAGTGATGGCCGCATATGCTCGTGTAGCATCTAATTTGCGCCGTATCATTATGGTTTTGTACCAATCGTCCGCTGTCCAGGATTTGAGTAAATCGGTCGGCAGTGTTCCTTCATCCGGAAGGATGAGGAGCATAGCGTAGTTTTCGCCCTCGTACGGCCGGAGCGTGGCTTGTCCTCCCTTAACCTCAAATACAATTTCGTCTTTGACCCACATCGCCCGAACAGATTGCTTCTGTCCGTCAATGTTTGTGAACCAATTTTCCTGCTCGTGAGCCTCCGCGAACGGATGGAGCCACTTAGCCTCAAAGAGTAAAGTGCTGAACAAAGCAACGCGGTTCTCATCTTTGAACTCCTTTATGATCTCTTTGATGAGTCCTTTGGTCTGTTTGTCGATCAGATCGTTGACGGCCTTGACGGTGTCATCATTGAAAGGTGCGCCGAAGCTGGGGATGCCGAAGTAGTCGGCATTGGTCTGCAGGAAGTTCGGGTTGATCCGGAAATCCTCAACATCGGTGCGGTACCAGATCGAGCCGCTAATAAAAAGTTGCTGCAATTCCCTTTCGCTGTCGCGCCGTGTGCCCAATATGAGTTCGTTCAACGCACGGAGTGTGGCATCGGCGGTGGCCGCTCCGTCGGAGTTGCTGCCGGACTTTCCGCCACCGGAAGTTCCGGAGTTGCCGCCGGGATGGCCGCTGGTGAGTGCTTCGCCGCCCAGCACGGCCAACATTTCAGTTAATGTATCGCCGCCCGCACCGTTGGCAACCATGGCCAGTACGCTCTGCATAACGTAGGGCGAAAGCAGGAAGTTTTTGTTGTTTTCCTTGTTTTTCTCGCGCTCGGCCAGTTGCGCGCGGATCAGGCGGACGGTGAAGTCGTTGAGAATCGCGGCTTTGTCTTCGTCCGTTTTTGCAGCTTTTACGTCGGGGTTGGCTTTGAGTGTGGCCATTAGGTTGACGATCTTTCCGGGCGGGATCGGCGTGACGTTGGGAGTCGGCTTTTTGGTAGGCGTGCCGGATCCGCTCGGTGTGGGGCTTGCGGTCGGATTGTTCGGCTCGCTCGGGCTTTTGGAGTCGCCAATTTGGCAAGCGGCAAAGGGAAGAATCAGAATTATTAGGATTATTGCCAAGATAGTTTTCATGGTTTGATGTGATTTCGGTCGGCGCATAACTTATTCTCCTTCAAAGTAAGTATTGTTATTTTAAATTTAAAGCAAATTTTGTCGCTTCTACCACATATACAATTGAGAGGGCAAAAGTGTCGGATGAAATTTTCGATAATTGGAGAAATATGTTGGTTGGAGCAAAAACGCCGAACAGACAGCTTTGGGAGGATAAATATGCGGGAAGCGGAGTTGCGGGGAAGCCGCGGGGTGACCGGAATTTTGCGAATATTTGACACGAACTATATGTGTTCGGCGCAACGTGGTAAGATGTTATGGCGGAGGATCAAAAATGAAGATTGTGGTTATTAACGGAACGATGGTGCGGGGGTGTACGTATCATCTGAAAGAGAGTTTTTTGGAGCCGTTGCGGGCCGGGAATGAGATTACGGAGTTTTATCTGCCGGGGGACGCCCCGGGTTTTTGCACGGGGTGCAAGGTGTGCTTCATGGACAGCGAGGACAAGTGCCCGCATGCCGGGAAGGTGCGGCCGATTTGGCAGGCGATGCTGGCGGTGGATCTGATTGTTTTTGCGTATCCGGTGTATGTGATGCGGGCGCCGGGGCAGGTGAAGACGCTACTCGATCATTTCGGCGTGCATTGGATGGTGCATCGGCCGAAGCGGGAGATGTTCACGAAACGGGCGGTGATTATTACGCAGAGCATCGGCGCGCCGAACGGGGCCGCGCAGAAGGATGTGCGGACGAGTTTCCATTGGTTGGGGGTGTCGTCGGTGCGGCGACTGGGCTTCGGGCTGATGGAGGGCGTGATTTGGGATGAACTGTCGGAGAAGCGGCGGCGCAAGCTGACGACGGCGTGTCGTCGGTGCGGCGAAAAGTACGTGGCGATGCGGCCGGCGCGCATGAACCTCAGTGTGCGGCTGATGTTTGCGATTTGTCGCATGTTGCAGAAGAGCGTGTTGAAGAAAGGAGTCCATTCCACGGATAACCGTTACTGGATAGAGCAAGGCTGGATTCGGGGCGATTAGGCGCAAGGTCTAACCGCTTTTTCATACAGGAATTACTTCGGGCCGTGATTTTGTTGCGATTTTGGCCAAACTTGCCCATATATTAATATGTAGCATTTAATCCTTTCTTATAGTTATTTTGTCGCTTTTTCGACAATTTATTCTTCTTTTCCGTAGCGCATTTTGCTTGACACACGGTACCGCCTCCGGGTATAATTGGGACAGTCATCACGGATCAAAATCCGCTTTTTGGAGGCCAGTCCATGAACCGCACACAGACTGTCGGGAGCGCCCGGTTCAACAACAAAAAGCCTGTCGGTAGGGTCGCCGGTAAGCGTAAGCATGCCAATCCAAAACTGGCGGGGATCCGTTGTGTCAGCGGCTGGAGCGCCTTAATGTTTTGGCAAGTTCCCTTTATCGATGCTCACTTCAATCTTCCCGCGCTCGCCGGCCCGAAAGAACATATGACTGTTTTCAACTATGCCGACCGCTATCAGAATAAGGGCCATCAGGTTCATTACTGCAAATTACGCGTGCCGCCCAAATATGTAATCTATAACGCAGAACGCGGAGTATACGTGGCTTCGCCGGAGCTGGCTTTTCTGCAGGTGGCTCAGGACCTCGATATCCTCGGCGCGATCCTTTTGGCGATTCTTCTTTGTGCGTTTCCGGACGGCCTGTACTCGCAGCCGTTGACGACGGTGAAGAAATTGTTCGACTGCGCGCAGAGGATGAGCGGACATCGTGGGCGCAGGCGGGCTTTGCGAGCGTTGCGATATGCCGCCGACAGGTGCAATTCTCCGCGTGAGGCGATAGTTTTTATGCTCCTCTCGTTGCCGAATGCTCTGGGCGGACTGAATCTGCGGGGATTGCGCTTTAACCATAAAATCGTTCTGAAGCAGGCGGATGTCGGGGCAGGCGAAAGCGGTGTTTTTTACGGTGATTTTGTCTTGCCGTCGGAACGGCTCGTTATTGAGTATGACGGGATTACGCATCATGGGAGCAAAGAGGCGCAGATAGCCGACTCGCGGCGTGCCCTGCGGCTGAGTCGCGAGAATTTTGCGGTCGTGAGCATGACGACGCTTCATGCGGAGAACCCGTCGGACTTTGAGTTGTTTGCCCGTGATTTGTTGTGCCGCAAGCTGGGGCGACGGATTCGAATCCGGGCGCGCGGTTTTTGGAAACTGCGTCATGCTTTGCAGGATATGTTGATGGACAGCACCCTGTCGGAATGGACGAGGTATGAGGGACATGGAGATCCGGACAGATATACGGCCCGTTATGAGCGCCGCCAAAGTCGCCGCGAACTCGAGCGCATACAGATTATGAACCTATTTGACGGTCCGAGGCGTTGGGGTTTGGATATGTGGCCTTGGAACCGTTCGGCCCTGCACTTTTTGGAAATGGAGGAGCGTCAGCGCCGAGCCGAAGGTCGACGAGCGGGCGAGCGGCGATATATGCGAAGTTTCCCGGCACGGCAGATCTTGTCCGAGGTGCGTGCTCGTGACGCAACGTCTATATACGGCCGAGCTCTGTGTTGAGTGCGCTTATCTGAGAGGCCTATGTGCGCGAGATGCAGGGTTCGGAGCTATCGCTATTGACGGGAATCATTTTAGGTTGTCTCCCGATCTAAAGGGCTGAGACCGGATTAATAATAGATGTACTATTTATCACTACCGCCATAACACCGCGGTAGTTTTTTGTTCCCGGGCCTGTAGTAGATTGTTGTTTCCGATGAACTCATCCTTTCCCTGTCGGTGCGAGATAGTCCCTTCGATCCGCTCTCTGGCTCGCCGGTTTACTCTCAGCTTCGTCGGAATACTATTGACCCGGTTCATTTTCTGCCGCTTCGGTTCTTTTTCTATCCCATCTCGGTAGGAATTTCAGGTTGTACGACGAGGGGAGGCGACATTGCTTGTTGAAGCAACGTGTTTGATGAGTGAACCCTACAGCTTTGTCAGTAGGATACGTGGTTTTAGTCCTAACGACCCTCCGACGTTCTTCCTTATGACCCCGATTTCAGGTTTTACACAAACAAATCCAGGGCGACCTTGTGTAGGTGCTGTAATAACTGAAATCTCGACTGGGAAAAGGGCGGTTCAACGCAAAGACGCTCGAAAGTCGAGTAGAACGGTGACTTTAGTCATACGCTGATGCCGAAACTCCGATCGTACAGTTAACGTTTGTTTGCGCGGCTCCACTGAGGCTGTAATGGTTGAAAAAGCGGGCGGATCTGGGGCGGATCTGGGGTGTAGTTGAAGACGGAGCAGGTCGGAAGTTGGCGCAAAGCAGTAGTCGAAGGGGGTGTCGAAGCTAACGACTGAGTTGGTCACGAAACACCGGGCGAAATTGCGGCTGCGAGAATTTTGATTAGGTGGAGCGTTAACTGGTAAAATTGGGGAAGTCGGACGAAAACGGCTGTGTCCAGTGCGATGATGTCTGATGAAGAAGGGAGTACGGTCGGAATTGGCTGTGCACAATCAAGAAAGGAGTTTTCTGATGAGCGAAATGGTGAGAGCTGAAAAGCAGATGATAAGTACGGAGTCGGCGCCGGCGGCGATCGGGCCGTATGCGCAGGGTATTGGCTTCGGGTCTTTGGTTTTTACGTCGGGGCAATTGCCGATCAATCCGGCGACCGGGAAGATGCCGGCAACGGTGGTGGAGCAAACCAGGCAGTGTCTGACTAATGTGAAAAAAGTTCTTGAAGCTGCCGGTAGCGGTATGGATAAGGTTATAAAGACGATGGTATTCCTAAAGGATATGGGGACGTTTGCGGAGATGAACGGGGTTTATGCGAGCTTCTTCGATCCGGGGGAAGTGCCGGCTCGATCGGCGGTTGAAGTTGCGCGTCTGCCGAAGGATGCTTTGGTTGAGATCGAAGCGGTTGCACACAGGTAGTTGCCGACAGTGGTCGATCGACTGAGGTAACCGACAGGTTGCAGTTGATCGGCAGTTTGTAAATTATAAAATTCTCCCGAGGCAATGGAGTTTTGATTGCCTCGGGAGGATTTTAATAATTAAATTATGTTTGCGGACGATCTGATCTAGTTACGATTGCGCCCACAAACAAACCGACCGGAATTAGCGCATATTCGCCAGGGAACCCATCGGATCCCAAGGTTCGAGCTCGATAATCGGCTGATCAAGAGCGGCGAGCCATTCGGCGGGAACGTATTTGCGATCGATCATGATTTGATACATGTATTCGTCAAACCAGCTGTCGGCCATAGAGTACATTCCTTTGAGACCAACCTGATCACCCCAGGAGTTTTCAACCTGCCACTTGATGGGTTTGCCGTTCTCGTCGAGGTCGACACCGGTGAAGACCATGGCGTGCGTGAGGAGACTGTGGCCGTAGTCGAGACGGGCGGCCTTGTCAAACTCAGGTATCGTTCCCAGGGTCTGCTCAAAGTTAAAGATGTCCAGATCCATGATGCCCATACTACGCTCGAGGAACTTGCCGACATCGCAGCCGAACCAGACGGGTTCGCCGTCACGAATTGCCGCTATCGCGGCTTCGCGGATAACCTCGGTCGGAACATTAATGTATTTAATTATCTCGGCTTCGGCGACTGAGCCGAGGTACTTGATAGTGTAAACGCGGCCGTAGGGCTTGTCGGCGGTGGGTGCGTTGATCAGACTGACCTTATCGGCGAGATTCCAGCCGACGGCCTGCGCAAAAAATTCCTGTGGCGTGATGTCGGACATACGATGGAACTTGTCGTCTTTATCACGATAGGTGTATGTGAAGCGGGTCGGCGGCTGACCGAGGGCTTTGACCAGGATGGCATAGATGTCGTAGAGGAATTCGGTCTTCATCTTATTAAGCTCATCTTTCCCGGCACCGGCGTTATGTGCGTCACGAAGCTGTTTGGCCTGAGCGCGAAGGCGATAAGTCAACTGATAGACCATCATTCCCGAATTCGAAGAGTGGAAGGTTTCCGGCATAAAGGCTTTCGGAACGGCACCGTATTTTTCCAGCAGTCCGCTGAACATTGCCCACTGTCCACCGTCACCGAGCGGTGCGGCGAGCAGGTGCTGAACCAAGCGCGAATTCAAAGGTTCGTCCAGCGTGTCGAGTATGGAGTTGTAGAAGAAATTGGTCTTTTCCAACTTGTCCCAGAAGAACATGTAATTCTGGGAAAACTCGAAGGTTTTGAGATTCAGCTTGCGCATAACGTCGACTCGCAACGTGTTGAGTGCGGCGAACATCCAGCAACGACCGGAGCTCTTCTGATTGGTGATCTCACCGCGCTCGGTTATGTCGGAGAATACCCCGTCATGGACACGTATTGCGGTATTGTCCAATGACGCTTCGTTTATACCGACTCGGGCGATGGCGCCGGCGACGACGGAATTGACCGGATCGGCATTAAAGCGTTCTTGGAAAGCGTTTAGCATTGCAGGTGTAATCATGTTTTAACCCTTTCTACTGTTAGCCTTTTTCTGCGGATGACGCCTCCTCCTGCGGATGATCTCCGTGGAAGACAGTATCACTCGGCATGGCTACCTATATCACTACGATAGAATAACACATCCGATCGGATCCTGCCGACATCGCGATAGGCGGCAGCGCGGGCTGTCTCGAGAGAAGGGCCGCGGCCGACGCAGATTAGAGAGCGACCGCCGGTTGAGCGCCAGTGGCGGTTGTTTGCTGGGGCAAGGCTATCGTTTGTAGGGGCATTCGTTTTGGTTCCGTCGCTTGTCAGATCGGCGGCGCGGGCGGTGCTCATGTGATACAGGCGGCCTTCGAGCGGTTCCGCGATGGTGATCGTTCCGGTGCGGAGCGGCCCTTGCGGGTAGCCTTGCGAAGCGAGCACGACCCCGACCGCATAGTCCGAGCTCCAGCGCGCGGTGGGCGTGGAGCCGTCGAGGAGGGCGCGGATCAGACCGGACAGCCCGCTTTCGAGGCGGGGTAGAATGACCTGTGCCTCCGGGTCGCCCATACGGGAATTGAACTCAATAACCTTAATTCCCTCGGCGGTGAGCATGAGTCCGGCATAGAGGAAGCCGGTAAAGGTGGCGTTGTGCTCAATCAGCGCCCGTACGGTCGGGCGCACGATCGTTTCGATCGCGGCGGCGATATGCGCTTCACTTATAACCGGCACGGGCGAACAGGCACCCATGCCGCCGGTATTTGGACCGCGATCGCCGTCATAGGCGCGTTTGTAGTCCTGCGCCACGGCCAGCGGACAAAAACGATCGCCGTCCACCAGCGAAATCAACGAAAACTCGGGACCCTCCAGGCATTCTTCAATCACAACCGCGGGCATCCCGGCCTCGGTGGCATCATAGCCGGCGCAGGCGGCGCGCACCGCGTTCTGTGCGGTGGCGAGATCGTCCGTGACCGTGACACCTTTGCCGGCGAAAAGGCGATTCACTTTGATAACGATGGGGAGGTCGACAGTCGCGAGATATTCGAGGGCGGCGTCGGCTTCGTCAAAGGCGGCGTAGCGGGCGGTCGGCACGCCGGCGCGGGTCATGAGCTCCTTGGCCCAGTTCTTGTCCCATTCGATGCGGGCGGCGGCGCGGGTCGGGGCGAAGACCGTCAGGCCGCGTTCGCGCAGATAGTCGGTGAGGCCGTTCGCGAGCGGCTCTTCCGGGCCGATGACGATGAGGGTGACGGCGTTGGCCAGCGCCCAGTCGGCCAGCGGCGCGGGTTCGCGCCAATTCAGCGGCAGACATTCGGCGACGTCCGCCATGCCGTCGCTGCCGGGCGCGGCGAACACGGCCGCGACATCCGGATCGGCGGCAAAGGCCGCGGCCAGAGCGTGTTCGCGACCGCCGGATCCGACGATCAGGACGCGCTCGCGGCGGGCTTCTTCGGTACAAATTTCGGCGTGGTTCATAGGCTTTCTCCGTTAATCACTTTGCTGAGGGCGGCGGGGTAGAGTTGATATTCCACGGCGTGGACGTTGGCGGTCAGTTCCTCCAGCGTCCAGTCGGGGTCGACGGCGAGGCTTTGTTGTAAAATGATCGGTCCGCTGTCTATGCCGGCGTCGACGAAGTGCACGGTGACCCCGGTTTCCGGAACTCGGGCAAGGTAGGCGTCTTGGATGGCGTGTGCGCCGGGAAAGGCCGGTAGGAGCGCCGGGTGGATATTGACGATCCGCCCCGGATAGGCCGTGAGCAGGGTGCTCCCCAGTATGCGCATATAGCCGGCGAGGGCGATGAGGTCCGGGGCATAGGAACTCAGCCGACTGATAATGGCTGTTTCAAAAGTGCGACGGTTCGGATAGCCCGCTCGCTCCAGCGTAAAGGCGGGGATGCCGAGTTCGGCGGCACGCTCCAGGCAACGAGCCGTCGGTTGATCCGAAAACAAAACGACGACTTCGCAACCGAACAGGCGCCCGTCGCGGGTTGCCGCCACGAGATTAACAAAGTTGGTACCGCTACCGGAAGCGAATATGGCCAATCGGGTCGGTGTTGCCGGAGAAGCCGGCGATGTCGAATCTGCGGGTGACGTCGGCGGTGCCGGGGGCGAGAGTGGCGATTTTGCGGCGGAGGGGCTCATTTTGCTTCGTCTGCGGTGCTGTTGAGCGCGGCAGCGTCGAGGTTCTCCAAAACGACGCTCGGTTCCCCTTCGAGGTTGTCAGTGGCCGCGACGTAGCCGATCACGACGGCACCCGGAACCCGCTCGCGCAGATCAGCCAGGACCGCATCGCCCGCGTCGGGGTCGACGGCCAACACCAGGCCGATACCGAGATTGAAGACATTGGCGGCTTCGAGGAGGCTCAACTCGCCCCGCTCCATCAGGAAGCGGAAGATCGGCGGTATCGTGAAGGCGGTCATGTCGATGACGGCGACCTGTCCGGGCGGCAGCATGCGCGGTACATTTTCGATGAAGCCGCCGCCGGTGATATGCGCCATCCCGCGCAAGGCGGGGCGGAGCGCGGCGTTGAGGAGCAGCGGCTTGACGGCTTTGACATAGATAGTGGTCGGGCGGAGCAGTTCCTCCCCGAGGGTGAGTTCGAGCCCGGCGTATTTTTGCGCGTAGTCGAGGCCGTTGTCGGCGACGATTTTGCGAATCAGGGAGTAGCCGTTGGAGTGACAGCCGCTTGAGGGCAGACCGATTAGGACGGAGCCGGAGCGGACGGACGAGGCCCGGAGCAGCTCGCTCTTTTCGCAGGCACCGACGGCAAAGCCGGCGATATCGAAATGCCCCGGCGCGTAGAGGCCCGGCATCTCGGCGGTTTCGCCGCCGATCAGGGCGCATTCGGCCTGACGGCAACCGTCGGCGACCCCGGCGACCAAATCGGCGATCTCGGACGGCACGTTGCCGGCCACCGCCAAATAATCCAGGAAAAACAGCGGCAGGGCGCCCTGAACGAGGATGTCGTTGACGCACATGGCGACCGCGTCGATGCCGATGGTGTCCAGGCGGCTCATCAGCCGGGCGATCAGCAGCTTGGTTCCGACGCCGTCGGTGCCGCTGACCAGCACCGGCTCGCGGAAATTATAGAGGCTCAAATCAAAAAGGCCGCCGAAGCCGCCGACCGAGCCCATCACGCCGGGAATGGCGGTCGACTCAACCAGCGGACGAATGCGCCGAACCGATTCATAACCGGCTTCGAGATTAACGCCGGCCGCGCTGTATCTGTCACTACCCAATTTTTAACTCTCCTTTACGTCGCAATTATTCACATCAATTTTCTTCGCATTAAAGCGCTTCACCGTAGCACTTCGTTAAAGTTCTTTGCCCAGGCTGTACAGTTCAGTCGGATAGTTTCGGTCGAAGCAGGCGGAGCACAGGTTCTGTCCGAAGATGGCGCGCATCTGTTCGAGCGGCAGGAATTTGAGGCTGTCGGCACCCGTGTAGAGCCGCAGGGATTCGATATCCATGCTGACGCTGACCAGCTCATCGCGCGTGCTCATGTCGACGCCGTAGAAGCATGGCGAGATGATCTGCGGCGAACCGATGCGCAGATGCACCGAAGCGGCGCCGACTTCGCGGAGCAGATTGACGATGCGGCGGGAAGTCGTCCCGCGCACGATCGAGTCGTCGACGAGCAGAATATGCTTGCCGCGCACCACCGAACGCACGGCGCTGAGCTTGATCTTAACGCCCTTCTCGCGCTCGGACTGAACCGGCTGGATGAAGGTGCGCCCGTAGTACTTATTTTTGATCAGGCCCATTTCGTAGGGGAGACCGGCGGCCTCGGCATAGCCCTGAGCGGCGGAGAGAGATGAGTCCGGAACGCCTACGACGATGTCGGCGCGGAGACGGCCGTCCGTGAGCTCGGCCCGATCGTTGGCCGCTAAGGCGAAGCCGGTGCGTTTGCGGGCGGTGTGGACGTTGAGGCCGCGCAGATCCGAGTCGGGGCGGGAAAAGTAGACGTATTCCATGGCGCAGAGCCGGTCCCGGCATTTGTCCTCATCCACGTAGAAGCGCGATTCGAGGCCTCCGTTGTCGCTGATGCGCAGGATCTCGCCGGGGGCGATGTCGCGGACGAATTCGGCGCCGATGATGTCAAAGGCGCAGGATTCGGAGCTGATCAGGTAGGCGCCGTTCAGCTTGCCCAGCGAGAGCGGGCGTATGCCGTTGTGGTCCCGTATCGCGTAGAGGGCGTTGGGGGTGAGGATGGCGTAGGCGAAGGCACCGTCCAACTGCGGCAGGGCGGCCACGACGCGATCGTAAAACGAGCCCGTCGCCCTCTGGATCAGATGCGCCAGCAATTCGCTGTCGCCGGTGCTGTGGAAGATGCTGCCGGCGGCTTCCAGCTCAATTTTGAGTTCGCGGCTGTTGGTGACGCTGCCGTTGTGGGCGATGGCGAAGTCGCCGGCGTGCGAGCGAATAACGATCGGCTGGATATTGACGGCAGTATTTTCGCTACTCCGTGCGTAGCGCACGTGGCCGAGAACGCGATCCGACTCGCAGGCCTGTAGGTGCTCGGCCCGGATTACATTGTGCGCCAGACCGAAGCCTTTGTGTACATGGATCAGCCCGTTCGGCAACACGGCGGCCAAGCCGGCGGCCTCCTGCCCGCGATGTTGCAGGGCAGTCAACCCGTAGTAGGCGATGTTCTGCGCTCCCGGGACGTTAAAAGCGGCGATAATGCCACATTCCTCACGCATTGTCGCTGCCCAGCTCCGCCTCGATGCGACGGATCACCTCGAGATAGGCCGATTCAACACCGCCCAGGTCGCGGCGGAAGCGGTCCTTATCCAGCTTCTCATTGGTCTCGCTATCCCAGAGGCGGCAGGTGTCGGGGGAGATTTCGTCGGCCAGGACGATCTCACCATCGACGGTGCGGCCGAACTCGAACTTGAAATCGATCAGGCGCAAACCGCAATCCAAGAATATCTTTTGCAGAATACGATTGATCCGATCCGTATAGGCGTAGATCTGCGCCAGCTCCTCGCGAGTCGCGAGTTTCAGTGCCAGGGCGTGGCTGTCGTTGATCAGCGGGTCTCCGAGAGCGTCGTTCTTGTAGCAGATCTCGTAGATCGGCTCGTCGATCTCGCTTCCCTCCGGCAGTCCGAGGCGTTTGGAGGCGGAACCGGCAACAACGTTCCTCCCGATGACCTCGAGCAGGACAATTTCGACTTTGCGGCACAGCTGTTCGCGCTCATTGAGTTGCCGTACCAGATGGGTCGGAATGCCCTCCCGCTCCAGCCGGGTAAAAATCAGGGCGGTCATGCGGTTGTTGACCTTGCCCTTGTCGGTGATCGTCCCCTTCTTCACGCCGTTAAAGGCTGTGGCATCATCCTTATAATGAATAATAACCAGTCCCGGATCGGAAGTCAGAAAAACTTTTTTGGCCTTGCCTTCATAGAGCAAAGCGCCTTTTTCAACATTGTCATTTATCTTGCTCATCGTTAATTCTCCTTTTGGTATTAAGCCGGCAGCGCCGTCAAATCTCAAAGTATCTGACGCCGGATCGGAATATGTTCTGATCGAACTGCCCCGGCACGTTGCGGTACAGACCGGGGATGTAGCGTTCGGCGTGCCCCATCTTGCCGAAGATCCGTCCGTCCGGGGAGATGATACCCTCGACGGCGTAGTCGGAGCCGTTCGGGTTGTAAGCCGGATCCATCGTCGGACTGCCGTCGGGGTCGCAATATTGTGTGGCTACCTGGTCGTTGGCAAAGAGTTCGGCTGCGGTTTGTTGAGAGACCATGAAGCGACCTTCGTCATGCGAGAAGGCCAGGCAGTGCTGTTCACCGACGACAAAATCAGCCAGCCAGGGGGAGCGATTCGAACGCACCACCGTGTGGCTGATCGCCGCTTTGTGGCGGTTGCTTGCGTTGCGGAAGAGGACCGCGCGCGGTTCGTCGGCGGGCGTGATTTTGCCCCAGGGCAGTAGCCCGCAATCGAGCAACGCCTGGAAGCCGTTGGCTATACCGAGGATCAGGCCGCCCCGCGCCAAGAGACGCTCGACGGCGGCGGCGACCCGCTCATTGCGGAGGGCGAGCGCGACGAAGCGCCCGGCACCGCCCGGCTCGACGCCGGAAGCGAAACCGCCGGCCAGCGCGAGAATTTGCGACTGATCCAGCTGTTCGGCAAAGGCGGCGAGGGAACTCGCCAGTTCAACCGGGCCGCGATTGGCGATCCGCGCCTCTATCGGGCGGCCGCCGGCGGCGGCAAAGGCCGCGGCCAAGTCATATTCCCCATTGGTGCCGTAGAAAACGGGCAGGAGTATCTGCGGTCTGATCGTCAAATGCAGGGCGGTAGAGTTTTGCGGAACGGCGGCATTTCGGTCGACTGCACACCGGTCGGCGCCTTTGTCGGCAGTGCTCCGACCGGCGGAAGCGGATGACACCGGGAGCGACACGTTCTGATAAATCTGTGCCGGATTGATCTCCGCACCGGCCGGGAGCTCAAAGCGAGCCTGAGGACGATCGCCGAGATCCGGGGCGTCGGGATAATTCGGGGCGTAACGCTCATCCAGCCAAGCGGCTGCTTTGTCGATCGGGATCGAATATTCGGGGAATTTTACGAAGGGTCTCTCCATCGAACGGCCGATATGAATATAGTCGGGGTCGGAGAGGGGGCGATTACTCGCGATAACCAAGGAGCCCGGCAGAGGGGCGAACCAATCCGCGAAGGACTCGAGTTTGAGGCCGATATTGTTGCCGATCGCCATTTTGACGACAGCTTCGGCAAGACCTCCGGACTTGACCGTTGAAGCGGCAACGATGTCGCCATTACGCATGTCGGTATGGACGCGTTGCCAGAGTCGACGCAACTGCGGGAAGTTCGGCATCCCGTTGGTCAGAGGACGATGGGCGGCCAGATAGAGGTCAAGACCGGGCATTGGCAGGGCGGCACTTACGACTTTATTGGCGGGCATGAGGGTCACAGCGAAAGTAATAAGAGTCGGCGGAACATCGATATCGTTGAAAGTACCGGACATGCTGTCCTTGCCGCCGATCGAGGGAGTGCCGAGTTCGAGCTGTGCCTTGACCAAACCGAGGAGAGCCGCGGCGGGCAGTCCCCAGCGTTCGGGCTTTTGGCCGGGCGAGGGGAAGAACTCTTGGTTCGAAAGCCGGGCGCGGGTGTAGTCGGCACCGAGAGCGGTCTGGCGAGCACAGGCTTCGACAACTGAATACATCGCGCCGAGGAAGGGCGAACAGTGCGAGAGTTCCGGGTCGTAACCATGGGTCAGAACCGTTGCAGTTGCGGTTGCGGGCGTAACATCGCCTTCGGATTGCGGTATCAATTGGATGGAGCCTTCCTCCTCAGTACGACGGGTCACGCCGCCCCAAGGCAGCAGTACCGTTGTGCGCCCGATAGTCGAATCGAACTGCGAAGCCATTCGTTTCTGAGATGCGACATTGGGGGAGGTCAGAGCCGAGTAGAGCTTGGCGGCAAAGTCGGGGGTGTCGGCTGCGGTTGTAGTCTTGTCCGTGTCTGGCGATTCCGGCGCAATCTTTTCCGTGCGGAGCGTTTGAGCTTCGGGAGCTTCCGCGTTGTCCGATTCCGGCGCCCTCTCCTCCGTACCGAGCATTTCCGCGGCGCGTTGGTAGGGATAATCATCGCACGGCGCGCCGGCAATGCGCACGGTCTGCTCCTGGCGCACTCCGTTGGTGTTGAGGAAGGCGCGGCTCATGTCGACGATGCGCTGTCCCCGCCAATTGATAACGAGGCGCGGCTCGGCCGTGACTGTGGCCAGTTGCGTGACCAGGAGGTCTTCCTCCGTGGCGTAGCGGGTAAATTCGGCCAGGTCGGCGGGATCAATCATGATCGCCATGCGCTCCTGCGACTCGGAAATCGCCAGTTCGGTGCCGTTGAGCCCGGGGTATTTCACGCGGATATTATCCAAATTAATGTGGAGTCCGTCGGCCAATTCGCCGACCGCCACCGAGACACCGCCGGCGCCGAAGTCGTTGCACTTTTTGATCAGACGGGCAGCTTCGTGACGACGGAAAAGACGTTGCAGCTTGCGCTCTTCCGGGGGATTACCTTTCTGGACCTGGCTGGCGGAAGTATCCAGCGACTCGGACGTATGTTTTTTGCTCGAGCCCGTGGCGCCGCCGATGCCGTCGCGACCGGTGGGGCCGCCGACCAAAAGGATGAGGTCGCCCGGAGCCGGGATGCCGCGCTGGACATTGGCACGGGGTGCGGCGGCGACCACGGCGCCGGCTTCGAGACGCTTGGCGACATAGCCGGGATGATAAATCTCTTTCAAATATGTGGAGGGCAGGCCGATCTGATTGCCGTACGACGAAAAGCCCTCCGCGGCGGTGCGACTGATCACCGACTGGGGTAGCTTGCCGGGCAGCGTGGCGCCGAGCGGGGCGGTCGTGTCGGCCGCTCCGGAGATGCGCATCGCCTGATAAACGTAGCCGCGGCCGGAGAGCGGGTCGCGAATGATGCCGCCCAGGCAGGTGGCCGCACCGCCAAAGGGCTCGATCTCGGTCGGATGATTATGAGTCTCATTCTTGAAGAAAATCAGCCAGGGTTCGTTGCCGTTCGCGGTCGGCAGATCGACCTCGATCGTGCAGGCATTGATCTCGTCGCTGACTTCCCAATCGTCCAGGCGGCCTTCGCGGCGGAAGGCGCGGCCGACGGAGGTGGCCATATCCATCAGCGTGACGGGACGCCCGGTGCGTTCGTTAAATTCGCGCAAACGCATGTACTCCCGCAGGGCGGACTCGGTTTCCTTTTTCCACGGCCCCGGTGTGATACTGATATCGGTCAGTTCGGTCTCAAAGGTGGTGTGGCGGCAATGATCGGACCAGTACGTATCCAGAACTCTGATTTCCGTTTCAGTCGGATCGCGCCGCTCTTCGTCATGGAAATACTTCTGCACATGTTCCAGATCGGCCAGCGTCATTGCCAGGCCGTAGTCCGATTTGAATTCAGCCAGCTCGTCCGGGCTGTTCTTTATAAAGCCGGTCAGCGTCGGCACGGATTCCGCCTCCGGAAGGGCGGGCGGGGCGAGGACGGACGTATCCTTGACGCGGCACTCGACCGGATTGATCAGATAATCGCGAATGCGCTCATAATCGGCGGGCGAGATCCGTCCGTCCGGCGTCGAACTCGTGAAGGCGGCGAGAAATCCGGTACGAATCCGCGGCAGGTTCGCGGATTGTGTAGTCTCCGCAGTTTTTGCGGTTTCCGCATCCGAGGCCGTACCCGAACCGGCACGTAGCAACAGAAGCGACTGCTCGGCAGCGGCGGCACGCTGATCGAATTGGGCGGGCAAAAACTCCCAGGCCAACCAGCTTCGCCCAGCAAGTTCCAACGTTTGCAAAAGCGCGGCTACGTCCGGCACAATTTCGTCGGTTGCGGGCGAGGTGCAGATATCGTTTTTCAGCAACTCGAGATCCGTCGCGGTTGCACCGTATATGTCGTATATGTCGTAGAGTTCCAAGGATTGTAAATTCGCTATCCGCAGGTCATCACGCAGGCGCTGTAGCAGGCTCTCCGCCGCGGTGCGAAATGCCTTGCGTTTGCCGACCAGGAATCTGTAATTCATCACTACTACCTCAATATCAATTTAATCAGGTTTCCGATGCGGCGATTTCGTCACTGCCGAAAATCTGTTGGCGTACTACGTTATCGGTTTGTTTTCGGTTGTATTCGGCCAGTCGACCGGCCAGCTCATCATCGGCGAGGGCGAGAATACGGGCGGCATAGAGGGCGCTGTTTTTGGCCCCCGCTCGATCGGTGGCCATGGTTGCCACCGGAACGCCGCCGGGCATTTGGACGATGGAGAGCAGTGAGTCGAGACCGCCCATCATTTTGGTCGGAATCGGCACGCCGATAACCGGGAGATCGGTCAAACCGGCGATCACGCCGGGTAAATGCGCGGCACCGCCGGCGGCGGCGATAATGACTTGGCAACCTCGTTCGGGCAGCGAGTCGACGTATTCAATAAGGGCTCGCGGAGCGCGGTGGGCGGACAGTACCCGTACTTCAAAAGACAGACCCAACTCGTTCAGAGTCGAAAAAGCCGCCGACATAATACTTGCGTCGGAGCGGCTTCCCATAATCACAGTAACCTTACTCAAAACACCCTCCTTCGCTATTTGCCGGAGGAAAAGCAAACAATGCCCCGGACTCAAGCCGGAGGGTTTCGTCATCGTTTGCCGGCCACATTCCACGTGGCTCACCACGGCAATTAACTAAGTCAATTTTACTCCGAACGGAGAATAAAATCCAGGGCCGCACACGAAGAAAATTGACCGCTATTTGCCGCCGCTTCCATCTCCTGCCAACCACCCTGCTCCTTCCCGCTAATTCAACTTTTACAGCCTGAACTCTGGAATCGATCGTGTAAAAGTTGAAATCGGGGTCGGCGGGAGATGTTCAAGGCAATCCGACTGTTTCCTGTTGGCCAACCACCCTACTCCTTCCCGCTAATTCAACTTTTACAGCTTGAACCCTGGAATCAACTGTGTAAAAGTTGAAATCGGGGTCGGCGGGAGCGGGATTGGGCGACAGAGCCGGGACTCGACGCTGGACGCCGGCACCGGCATCGAGGACGGTGAGAACGGGATCAGGCGCCGGCACCGGATGACGACCGAAAAAACTGCCCGCTCCTCGGAGTGGAACGGACAGCTTGGTAAAATTAGATGAGTTTAGTGTGAAACTTGTCTTTGGTATGGAGCCACAGACGGTACGAAAACCGCGTCCGCAGCGGTGGATCAGAACTCGCGCTTTTTGCGTTTTTCTTTGGCTTGCTGGCGGAACTCGCCCGGCGTCATTCCGTAGGCCTCTTTGAACTGCTTGATGAAATGGCTCATGGAGCTGAAGCCGGACATCTGACTGACCTGCGTGATTGAGTGAAGATCGACGCGCAGGAGACGCTCGGCCTCGGCGAGGCGACGGGAGGAGATGTGCTTGACGATGCTGATGCCCATGACTTCGTTGAAAACCCGCGACAGGTAGAATTTATTGACGTTGATTGCCTCAGCAATAATGTCCAGACTTAGCTTTTCCTTGAAGTGGGCGTCGATGTAAGCGGCGGCCTCCTCGACGTGTTGATCTTTTTCCTCCTTGGTCTGAGCGGTGCTGGTGCGGCGCGGCGGTGCGCTATGCTCGGCAAGCAGGACGAGAAGCTTGAGCAGCTCGTAACGAAGGCGTAGTTGCTGGAAGAGTGTGATCGGCTCGTGAGAGGTTTTGACGATGGTATTCAGCAGACGGACGACGGTGTGCAGAGCCTCGGCATTTGGTATGCTGATATGACGCTGCTCGAACATTTTTTTGAACACCTTTTGGATGGTCGGAGAAGTGATGTATTCGAGGATGAACGGAGCAAAACGAATCAGAATTCGGTCACGCTTTTGTCCGGATGAATAGGTTGTGTGGTGAGGGGCATATTTTTCCACTAACATGATGTCGTTGGTGCGCAGGTAATATGACTTCCCTTCGACTATATAGGTCATGCCGTTGCCGGTATAAAAGTATAATTCGTAATAATCATGATAATGGCTTTCAATGGGTTCTTCCGGTCCGGTATCCGAAACTTGGCTGACAAAAATCGGACCTTCAAAGCTGGACTGTTCGAGAAGCATCTCACTTTGCTCTTTCTTTGTCATGATAATTCCCCCGTCTAAGTATCTGTTTTCTCCGCTCATTCTAACACCACATTATTGCGTTGTCCATCTGCTAAACGGGTGTGCAATTCTTGCGCAAGCAATATTTATCATGGGAAATAATTTATAAAGTTGAATTTTCGCTATCCGCGGTTTTTTCCTTTTTTGACGCCTCGGTTTCCGGTCTGTAAGTCTTCACCCCAAATATGAAGTATAGAATATGGAATAACCATACGACGCCGAGAATAGTGCAGGGTATGTACAGAGCTTTCAGAATCATCATCGTAAAGCCGAAGCCCATCAGGAGCGTTAAGGCAATTATCGCCCGTATTTTCGTCGCCGGGGACATACCTTGACCCTTCACATAGCTCTCCAGGTTCTTTTTGTATAGCTTCGTCTCGACGAACCAGGCATGTAATTTTTCGGAACTTTTTGCGAAGCTGACCGCCGCCAACAGCAGGAAGGGAACCGAGGGTAGCATGGGCAAAACCGCCCCGAGAGCGCCGAGTCCCACGCCGATGCAACCGAGGACTATCCAAAAAATCTTTTTAAGCTTCATTTTTCTTATCCGTTATGTTTTCTATTTTGCTGCGATAGATGCGATCGGCGATCGCCATTGTGGATTCGCGATGGGATACGAGAATAATGCTCTTTTTGCGTTTTTGCTCTTTCAGCGCTTTCAGGATGATGCCTTCGTTGATGCTGTCCACATTGCTCGTCGGTTCGTCGAGGAGTATCAGCTCGCTGCCGCGCAGGAAGGCGCGGGCGAGGCCGATGCGCTGCTTTTCGCCGGAGGAGAGATTGTCGCCCAGCATACCGACTCTGGTTTGGTATCCGTCGGGCAGGGTGAGGATGAAATCGTGGACGGAGGCGAGTTTGCAGGCGGCCTCAATTTCCTCCATGGTTGCGTCGGCTTTGGCGATGCGCAAATTATCCTCAATGGTTTCATCAAAGAGGTATGTTTCCTGGCTGACCAAGGTCACATTGTCCAGCAGGCTGTCGGTGTCTATTTCGTCGATATCGATACCGTTGTAGTTGATTTCACCCTTATCCTTCTGCCAGAAGCGCAACAGAAGCTTCAGGAGGGTGGATTTGCCGCTACCGGACTTGCCGACGATGCCGACGATCTCGCCCTTTTCGGCGCGTATGGAGACGTCGGACAGCACCGGGGTCTTGCCGTCATAGGAGAAGGAGAGGTTATTAACCTCCAATTTTTCAAAATCAATGGTTTTGCCGTTCGTTACGGGTCTAACCGCGGGCTCTTCCGCCAACAGATTGAGAACTCTGTCTCCCGCCGCAAGGGTCTGGGTCAGATCGCCGGGTAGGGCCGAGATGGCGATGACGGGGCCGAAGGAGCCGAAGACGGCAACGACGCCGATAATCATTCTACCGATTGAGAGCGTACCTTGTGCTACGAGCAGGATGCCGACGGCGAGGGCGATGAGGATGAAGGCGGAGACCCAAAGCTCCGTCGCCGCCGCGGCCTTGGTGGTGTCGCGTTTCAGTTTTTTGGTTTCCGTCAGGAGGAGGTCGGAACGGTGGTTGACTTCCTTTTCCCGCTCTTTGCCGGCGTTGTTGAGGACGAGGTCTTTGATGCCCTTGATGCTGTCGAGGAAATAGGCGTTGAAGGAGGCGAATTCGGCGCGGTAGCGGACGCCGGAGGCCTTCAGCCTCTTGGAAGAAATGAGCGGAACGATGATGCCGATCGTTACGAAGCCGACGAGGGCGACGAAGGCTAACCACCAGCTTGAGACGAAGCCCGTGAACAGCACCACGGCCGCGGATACGATGATCGCGATGCAGATGGGCGAAATGGTGTGCGCGTAGAACACTTCGAGAACTTCAATGTCCGATGTGATCATCGCGATGATGGAGCCTTTTTGTTTGCTCTCTAGCTTTGCGGGGGAGAGCAACCGTAACGCCGCGAAGATTTTGTCGCGGAGAACCGCGAGCAGGCGGAAGGCGATGTAGTGGTTGCTGTATTGCTCGATGTAGCGGAGTAGCCCGCGGAGGGCGCCGAAGCCGACGGCAAGACCGATGATGAGGCCGTAGGATAAGGCGATGCTCTCACCGAGGGCTTTGGCGACGCCGACGGCGCCCATTAGTGTTACGCCCATGGCGCAGATGAACCCGAACGAGCCGTTGATGACGGCGAGAACCATGATGTAGCTGAGGCTACCGAGAAGCAGAATCAGACTGGTCATTATTTTTGCGCCGCTACGGCGGAGTTTCTTCTTTTTGTTCATGCGTTAACCTCCACATAGCCTTCTTCCAGCTCTTTCTGCCGGGAATAGAGCCGGGCATATCCGCCCTGTTTGCTCATCAATTCATCGTGGGTTCCGCTTTCTCTGACTTCGCCCGCCTCCATGTAGTAGATGCGGCCGGAAGGCACGACATTGCCGAGTCGATGGGAGATGACGATCACGGATTTACTCTTGGCGAGTTCCCGGACGTTGGCCATGATGACGGCTTCGCTCTCAATGTCGATATTGCTCGTAGCCTCATCGAAGATGTAAATGTCCTTATCCGCGACGAGATTTATTGCCAGGGCCAGGCGCTGTCTTTGTCCGCCGGAGATATTAGTCGCGTCTTCGGTGATAATCTTGTCAAGCCCGCCGTTTTCGCGAATGAAGCTGTCGAGGTTGACTTTTTTCAAGGCCGCGTGGATTTCTTCGTCCGTCACGTTCTTGTCGGCGAGCATGAAATTGGCGCGAACGCTTTCGTTGAAAATGTAAGTATTATGGCTGACTACCGCCAGATGGGAGTAGTAGTTCTCGCGGGACAGACTTTCGACGGGTTCGCCGCCTACGGTGACCGTTCCGGTTTGCGGGCGGAAGGCACCGAGTAGCATGTTCACGATGGTGGACTTGCCGCAGCCGGATTCGCCCACGATGGCGGTCATGCCGGCTTCGGGAAAGTTCATGGTGATGTTTTTCAGTACGTCCCGGTGGCCATCGTAGGAGAATCTGAGGTTTTGCACTGCCAGCGCAGTGCCTGTTACTTCGTCCTCACCCCAGACGGGATCGGGGAGGTCGAGCAGCGAAAGGATTTTGTTGCCGGCGGAGATTCCGCTCATTGCCACGTGGAAGGCCGAGCCGAAGGCGCGGAGGGGGAGGAAAAATTCGACCGCCACAAGAATCAGAAACAATGCCGCGAAAGGGGAGATCCCGCGATTGACTGCGTCGAACACCGTGATTGCGATGCCGAGACCCGCGCCGCCGTAAGCCACAAAGTCCATGATGGTGACACTGAACAGTTGCATTACGAGTACTTTCATCGTGATCTTGCGAAACTCCTCGCTGGCGGCGTTCATTTTGACGTGTTGCGCGCCGTCCGCCTTGAAGATCTTGAGTTCCTTCAGCCCCTGAACGCTGTCGAGGAAGCCGTCGCCCATAGAGGTATATTTGCCCCAATATTTGGTGAAAATGCGTCGGGCGTATTTGGACACCGCGACGATAGAGAGGGGGATCAGGGGGACGCAGGCCAGGAGTACGAGGGCCACGCGCCAATCGATCCAGACTGTAATTAAGAACAAAATGACGGGCGCCGTCATCGCATAGAAGAACTGCGGTATATAAGAGGAGTAGTACAGGTCGAGCTGCTCGACACCTTCCATGGAAATCTGAGTCAGCCCCGCCATACTCATTCCGTCCGCTGAGCGAACGCCCAGTCGAACGATTTTGTTATAGATTTTTTTGCGAAGATCCTTCTTCGCTTTTTTGCCCAGCGTGTCTTTCAAATTTCCCACAAGGCGAGAGGCGATGTATCGCGCGACGATTCCGATGAGGGCGACCGACGTCGGCCACAAAAAGACGGCGCTACCGCGACTGTTGTCATACTCCGCCGCCAATCCGATAGCGCGGCAAATGCTCCCCGTGATTGCGACATTGGCAAAGAGCCCTGTTGCCATCAGAGCCACCGTGTAGAAAATGTATTTTCTGTTTTCGCCTAAGAGGCGAAGGAGTCTTTTCTCAATCATTAATTCCGCGCCTTTCCGCTTTGTCTCTATTGTTAGCATGCTCTAACTAACATGTTTTAATAAAGCGGCGGGATTTGTTGCCTGCCACTAACTCAACGATGAAGTATACACCATTTCGCGCTCATGTCAACGTTCTTCAACGACATTTATTTATGGGGCTACAGGCGCTCCGGGGTTTTTCCTCTGGGGTTTTTGCTTCGGTGTATTCGCATCGGCGCCTTCGGATCATCCCCGGATCACCTCCGGATCACCTCCGAACCGTTCCCGGATCACTTCCGGCGCTCCCTCCGACCCCGATTTCAGTTTTTACACAGTTGGTTCCGAGTTTGAGGCTGTAAAAGCTGAAATAGCGGGAACGAGTGGGGTGGTCGGCGGGCCGGAGAGAGCCGGATCGCCTTTGTCCGCTCCTTCCGACCCCGATTTCAACTTTTACACAGTCGGTTCCGAGTTTGAGGCTGTAAAAGCTGAAATAGCGGGAATGAGTGGGGTGGTCGGCGGGCCGGAGAGAGTCGGATCGCCTTTGTCCGCTCCCTCCGACCCCGATTTCAGTTTTTACACAGTCGGTTCCGAGTTTGAGGCTGTAAAAGCTGAAATAGCGGGAATGAGTGGGGTGGCTTGTTGATTTGAGACGGCTGGGTTGTTTTGAGATTAAGGGATTCCAGGGGATTGAGGCAACAGATTGGGCGAGGAAACAGAGAGGAAACAGTAAACAGATTGGGTCAGTAAACAGATTGAGGAAACAGGGCTTGACTAATAATTTGGATGCTGTATAATGAAAGTCAAAGAAAGTCAAAGGCAAAGACGCTGGCAAAAAAGCCGGTGGTACCGATGCAACGAGAGGCGTTTCGGAGAAAGCTTTGGAGATACTTTGAAGAGGCTTCGGAGAGGCTTTGAAGAAGCCGGGAGATAGTTTAAAGAAAGGAAGGTAGGAAAATGGCACGGTTGAGTGATGTTATTGAGGCGTTGATCAAGGATATGATTGAGGAGCAGGACGGCCGGGTAGAGATTACCCGCGGCGAGTTGGCGGATCGGGTCAACTGTGTCCCTTCACAGATTACGTATGTGCTGGAGACACGCTTTACGCACGATCTCGGCTATTTGGTGCAGAGTCGGCGAGGCGGCGGCGGTTGGATCAGGATTGAACGGATTGTTCCCGGCGAGGATAAATCCGCTTATATCATGCATACGGTGAATTCGTTGGATCAGCCGCTGACCCAACACATGGCCGATATTTATCTGCGCAATTTTGTCGATTACGGAATTTTGACGGAGCGGGAGGCGAACCTGATGCAGGCCGCGATTTGCGACCAGGCTCTGGCGCCTTTGCCGCGGCGCCCGCGCTCGGAAGTACGGACATCGATCCTCAAGAGCATGTTGGTGCGCTATTTGTTGGACTACGGGCGTGAGTCCGCCGTTGCCGAGAGGGAGACGGAAAATAAAGAGAAGGGCGGCAAGCAAAAGGAAAACAGAAAATAGAAAGTAAAAGGAAAACAAAAAAGAAATGAGGTGGAGCAGATGAAATGTACACGTTGCCATAAAAATGAGGCGAGTATTGAGTATAAAAGCATAATTAACGGGAGGAGCAGACAGGAGAATCTGTGCCTTGATTGTGCTCGGGAACTGGGCTTGAATTTCGGCGCCGGCGGAATAGGTCCGAGTTGGGGACCGTTGGCCGGGATGTTCGGCAATCTCTACGACCAGAACTGGGGGCAAATGTGGTTGCCGGGGTCGCTCAGCCCCGATCAGCGCGAAGTTTGCCCGCACTGCGGGATGACCTGGCGCGAGTTCCGCAACGGCGGACGGCTCGGCTGCGCGGATTGTTACGAAGCCTTTGCCGATCAGCTGAAAGGTCTGTATGCCCGGGTGCAGCGCGGCGCGAAATACGACGGACGTCGACCGGCGAATTCGCCAAGCTCCGCGGCCACCGTGGCGGATGAGATCGCCGAATTGCGCGCCGCCCAGGCTCTGGCCGTGAAGAATGAGGACTATGAGCAGGCGGCCCAGCTTCGTGACCGGATAAAGGCTTTGAGTGAGGAAGGGGGAGTAAAGAAGAATGAAGAAAAAAGATAATGAGAACAGAATAGTGAGCCCCTGGTATTTGACGGCGGGGCCGGAGGTTGATGTTGCGGCGTCTTCACGGGTGAGGATCGCCCGTAATTTGGCGGGAGTCGATTTTCCGACGCGACTGTCGACGGAAGAGAAGAAAGCGCTGGGTGACCGCATCGTCAGTAAGTTCCTGGCCGCTCCCGGTATTGACCCCAAGGACTGGGTCGACGTGCGCCTGATCGATATGGATGAGCCGGGCTGTCTGTCCCTGGTGGAAAAGCGGTTGATCAGTCCGGAACTTCTGCAGAATCGCGAGACGGCGCGGGTTCTGATTCGCCGCGATGAGTCGGCTTCGCTGATGATGGGCGAAGAGGATCATGTGCGGATCCAGGCGATGGTGCCCGGATATGACCTAAAGCGCGCCTATGACGAAGCTGAAAGTTTGGCAAAGATCTTGGAGGCGGAGTTGCCGGTCGCCTTTACGGAGGAATTGGGATTTTTGACCGCCTGTCCGACCAATGTCGGCACGGGACTGCGCGTTTCGGTGCAACTGCATCTGCCGGCTTTGGTGATGACTCGCGAATTGAAGGTTCTGGCCGAGGCCTTGCAAAAGGGTGGTTTGGCGGTGCGCGGCGATCACGGCGAGAGCAGTGCAGCCGCCGGACACATGTTCCAGATCAGCAATCAGTGTACTTTGGGTGTGAGCCCACAGACGACTTTGCAGGAACTGGGGGCGGTGGTCGATCAGCTGATCGAACGCGAACGCGCGGCCCGCGAGGCGCTGGTGCGTCATTCCCGCCTGGCGCTGGAGGATCGCGTCTGGAGGAGCCTGGCGCTGTTGCAAAACGCCCGCTCGCTTTCCGAACAGGAGGCGGTGCGGCTGTTGTCGGATCTGCGCTTGGGATATGCCCTGGGCTGGCTGGATAAAGAGGACCTGAGTTGGGAATTGATTTGCCGTCTGTGGGCGGAGGTCGGTCCGGGATCGGTTCAGCGCCGCGAGGGGGAAATCCTGGAGCCGCAGCGGCGGGATTATAAGCGCGCCGAGATTGTGCGCGACCTGTTCGCCGCCGAGCGTGGAAAGGAATGAGTGACGAAAAAATGATTGAAGGAGGAAAACAATTATGATGGTTAGATTTTCAGATAGAACAGATAGAGTAATGAGAGGAGCGTTGTATCTGAGCCGGGCGTACGGACTCTCGTATATAGGTAGCGAGGAGCTACTGGCGGCGATGCTGCGCGAAGATGCCGAGGGGAGCGGGAAACTCCTGACGGAGGCGGGTCTGGACGCGCAAATGGTGATGGATACGCTGACGAGTATTAACGGACGCGAGCCGAATCTGACGGTAGAACAGCCCGAGGTGAGCGCTCAGCAGCTACTCTCGCTGTGTACGCAGCGCACGCAACGGATTCTGCAACTGGCGGCACAAGTGGTGGTGCGTCAGGGCAGTCAGGTGCTGGAGCCCGAGCATTTGATTCTTGGCATGTTGATGGAGGGGCAGAACGTCGCGGCCCGCATCTTTGTCAATGCAAAGCTGGACGTCAACGCCTTACGAGAGAAGCTATTTTCTGCACTGGGCATAAAAGCGGATGGTGCCGCGTCTGCGGCCGGTTCCGGAGCGGGTGCCGGCGAGAATCCTTTCGGCCCGTCGGGAGGCTTCGGTCTGCCGGGTGGCGGACCGTCGGGTGGCGCGAGCGGCAAGTCGGCGCTGGAGGAGTACTGCCACGACCTGACGCAGCAGGTGCGGGACGGCAAAGTCGACCCGATCATCGGGCGTGCCGATGAGATCGAGCGCGTGATGCAGATTCTCTGTCGCCGGACGAAGAACAATCCGGTTCTGATCGGTGAGCCCGGCGTGGGTAAAACCGCGATCGCCGAGGGCTTGGCCGAGAAGATAGTCGAAGGCGATGTGCCGGAGTTGCTCGAAAACAAACGCCTGATGATGCTTGATCTTTCCGGGCTTTTGGCCGGGTCGAAGTATCGCGGCGAGTTCGAGGAGAGGCTGAAAAATGTTCTTAACGAAGCCCAGGCGGCCGAGGATGTGATGCTGTTCATCGACGAACTGCATACGATCGTCGGTGCCGGCGCCGCCGAGGGCGCGATGGACGCGGCCAATATGCTCAAGCCGCTTCTGGCGCGCGGAGATCTGCAGATCATCGGCGCGACGACGCTCGATGAATATAGGAAGAATATCGAGAAGGACGCGGCGCTGGAGCGGCGCTTCCAGCCGGTGATGGTCGACGAGCCGAGCGAAGATGAGGCGATCCTGATTCTCCAGGGCCTGCGCTCGCGCTATGAGGAACACCATAAGCTGAGCATTTCCGATGAAGCGATCGAGGCGGCGGTGCATTTGTCAACGCGGTATATTACCGACCGCTTCCTGCCGGACAAGGCGATCGACCTGATCGACGAAGGCGCGTCGCGCCTGCGTCTAAAGGGACGGAAGAAGCCGGCGGATTTGCAGGAACTGCAGGAGGAGTTGCAGTCGGTTGTCGAGGAGAAGCAGGCGGCCGCCGAACGCGAGGACTTCGAGCAAGCGGCGACGCTACGTCAGCGCGAGATCCGGATCGAGTCCAAAATCGCTGCACTCGAAAAAGAGTGGCAGGACTCGTTGCAGGAGGAGCACGGCGTCCTGGGCGCGGAGGATATCGCCGAAATCGTGGCCAGCTGGACCGGCATTCCGGTGAACAAGCTGACCGAAGACGATACGGAGAAGTTAAAAGGGCTCGAGGATGAGTTGCGTCGTCGGGTTGTCGGTCAGGACGAAGCTGTGCGTGCGGTTGCCAAGGCGATTCGTCGCGGCCGTATGGGTCTTAAAGATCCGCGGCGTCCAACCGGTACATTCATGTTCCTCGGCACGACCGGCGTCGGCAAAACCGAACTCGCCAAGGCGCTGGCCGAGGTGATGTTCGGCGACGAGCAGGCCCTGATCCGGGTCGATATGTCGGAATACATGGAGAAGTTCGATGTGACGAAGTTCTTCGGTTCGCCGCCGGGCTATGTCGGCTATGACGAAGGCGGTCAATTGACCGAGAAAGTGCGGCGTCGTCCGTACTCCGTGGTGCTGTTCGACGAAATCGAGAAGGCGCATCCGGACGTGTTCAACGCCCTGCTGCAAATTCTCGACGACGGACGCATGACCGACGGACAGGGGCGGACGGTTAATTTCCGCAATACGATCATCATCATGACCTCCAATATCGGAGCGCGGATGCTGGCCGGCGGACAGGGACGGAAGATCGGCTTTACGGTGCCCGGTACGGCACCGGGTACGGAAGAAAAGGCGACCGACCCGAAGAGTCTTGAGATTTACGGCGGACGCACTTATGATGAAGCCAAGGAAATGGTCATCGAAGAAGTGAAGAAGACCTTTAATCCCGAATTCGTCAACCGCATCGACGAGATGATCTTCTTCAATATGCTCACGGAGGAGTCGCTGCGTTCGATCGTGACTTTGATGTTGAATGACTTCGCCGCCCGGGTCGAGCGTTTGGGCATGCAACTCGAAGTGACGGAAGCCGCCAAGGATCTCCTGGCCAAGCACGGCTACGATCCGGCCTACGGCGCGCGTCCGCTACGTCGAACAATCCAGTCCGAAGTGGAGGATCGCTTCTCCGAAGCTATGTTGGACGGGGTCGTGGGCGAAGGCGACCGCGCGCTGGTCGACGTCAAGGACGGTGAAATTGTGATTTTGCAGGCCGATGCTTCCGCCGCGAAGGATGCGCCTGCTGTGGATAATGCTTCTGCTACGGAGGATGTTTCTGCCGAAGAGACGGAAGATGCACCCGCTGCGGAGGACACGCCCGTTGCGGAGACGGAAGATACGGTCGAATAGAGCTACGGCCGAATAGGCAGATAAAACACGACTGAGGCGAAACGGAGGCGTTCGGCGACTATGCGTAAAGTAATTCTCATTCCGGATTCGTTCAAGGGAACGCTGAGCTCGGCTACGGCCGGAGCTATCATGGCGGAACAGGTGCGGCGATTTTTCCCCGCTGCCGAACGGATCGTGATTCCCGTCGCCGACGGCGGCGAGGGGACGGTAGCGGCATTTTTGGCCGCAGTCGGGGGCGAGGCGATTGAATTCGTCGGGCAGGATCCGTACGGCGTGCCCTTGACCTCGACCTATGCGATCTTGCCGGACGGAGCGGCGGTGGTGGAACTGGCGGCTTCGGCAGGGCTTACGTTAATAGATGAAGCCGAGCGCAATCCCGAATTGACCACGACCTACGGGGTCGGGATGCAAATTCGCGACGCAATTGAGAGGGGCTGTCGCCGGATCCTGGTCGGACTCGGCGGCAGTGCCACCAATGATCTGGGTGTCGGAGCGGCGGCGGCCTGCGGCTTGAAGTTCTACGACGCGGACGGACGGGAGTTTCTGCCGACCGGGGGCAACCTCGAGCGGATCGCCCGGATTGATGCCGCGGCGGCGCGGCGCCTGCTGGACGGTGTCGAGGTGGTGGCGATTTGCGATATCACCAACCCCCTATACGGCGAGTCCGGAGCGGCCTATGTCTTCGCGCCCCAGAAAGGCGCCGACCCGGAGATGGTCGCGCGTTTGGATCGCAATTTGCGGTGGGCGGCGGACGTGATTAAGCGCGAGCTCGGCATCGATATCGCCGCTATGCCGGGTGCCGGCGCGGCCGGCGGCGCGGGCGGCGGGCTGGCTGCCTTTTTCGGCGCGGAACTGCGCTCCGGGATCGATGTGTTGCTCGATACCGTCGGCTTTGACGATTTGTTGACGGACTGCGACGCGGTTTTCACCGGCGAAGGTCGGGTCGACGGCCAGACCCTGGGCGGCAAGGCTGTCCTCGGCGTGGCGCGGCGTTCCAAGGCGCGGGGCGTGCCGGTAATCGTCGTGGCCGGGGATCTGCCGGAAATTTCCGCTACGGAAACGGCGGACGCGGAGGTCGGACTGGAGGCTCTTTACGAAGCCGGCGTTACGGCGATGTTCAGCATCAACCGACAGGCGCGCGACTTCGTGGCCGTACGGCATAAGAGCGCGTCGAATCTGGCGGCGACGATGGCGGCGATTTTACGCGTGTGGCAGATCGTCTCCTCCGGGCAGGGAAATTAAGATATTCGGCGGCAGGATGAACATCTGCAATGCGCCGAGAACCAGCAACTGAAACAGAATCGCGAAAGAAAGCATTTTGATCGTGCTATTGCTGTCGAGGTTGAAATGCTGTTGCAGAGATTTATAGTCCGCCCAGAAAGACAGCACCATACCGACCAGGGCCAGGGCGGCTACCTGATGAATCGAGGCGGCGGCCGCGGCGAGACCGATGATGAGCGACAACGTGAGGCAGACCAGGCCGGGGAATTGGAGCCCGATCAGCCGGGCGAGATCGTCCTTATGCATCGGACGGCGACGGCGCAACGACAGATACAGTGCCAGAGTGCGGATGGCACGGCCGACGAACAGGAGCAAAAGCAGCTTGGCCAGCAAGAGGAAAAATCCGCCGAACGAACCCACGGAGAAGCCGAGCAGATTGACGAAAATGCGGTTGGCGGAGCGACCGATGCCGGCCAAAGTAAAGCTGAATGTCGCGATTAGCGCGGCGACGCCGAGTGCGATCAGGGAAGAGGTTGGCTTGGCACTGCTCATTCTCGTGATACTTTCAAGCGGCTGAACGAAGAGAAGGATCAGCTTTTGCAGGAGTTGCTGCAAACCCATGCGCAAAGACATCGGATTGAACTTTCCGGAACCGGGCGCCCGACTGCGGGCTTTATCCCTCTGCGGACTAGTTGTTTTTTCCCTCTCCCGACGCGGTGCTTTCCGCTCTTTCTTCCGTCGAGCTGTCGACTGCCTAGTCGTTGATTCGGCGGTTTTGTCCTGAGCCGTGGCCTCAGCTCCTCCGCTTTGAGCCGTGGCCTCAGCTCCTCCGCTTTGAGCCGTTGCTCCGGCATTCGTCCGGCTTTCCATCCGACTACGACAATCACATTTTTCCTTCGGGCCGAGAACACGGCCGCAATAAAAACACTGGCGTG
>JAAZJE010000031.1 GCA_012800515.1 Clostridiaceae bacterium | reverse complement strand
GGATTTAGGATATTATCCTTGTGTCCCTCTGAGTCCATCAGACCATCTACCATCATTTTCGGTATGCTTTCGAAATCTCTATCGGGGGAGTAGGGCCATACTTTTGCAATATTCTCACCGGCAGAATGCCATGTGGTATATTTGGCTTCAGTCATGGCTGTATGGAATTCGGTTCCATTCGGTCTTATGTGGCCCCAGAGTACCGAGATTTCCTTGGCACGTACATAAGCTGCCGCCTCAAGACTTGCATTTGGTCTATTTAACTTTGTCAAACCATGTTTTTCCCGCTCGGAATTCGTCAGCTGGTACACTTCTTCCGCAAACCATTTTATGCTACCCGGCGTATAAGGGTTGTTCCATAAAAGCGACGGCGTGGATGTTGGCGTCGGAGTGACCGTAGGCTCTGGTGTCGGGGTTGGCGTCGGAGTGACTGTGGGTTTTGGTGTCGGGGTTGGCGTCGGAGTGACCGTAGGCTTCGGTGTCGGAGACAGAGTTGGGGTGACTGTGGGTTTTGGTGTCGGGGTGGGCGCTGGAGTGACCGTAGGCTTCGGTGTCGGAGACAGAGTTGGGGTGACTGTGGGTTTTGGTGTCGGGGTGGGCGTCGGAGTGACCGTAGGCTTCGGTGTCGGAGACAGAGTTGGCGAAGGCTGCGGTGTAGCAGTCGGTGTAGCGATTGGCTTAGGAGTCGCTGTTGGTGTGACCGATGGTGTGCCGGTCGGTTTCGGTGTTGTCGTCGAGGTCGTTTGCTGAGCAGAGGTCGGCGTTTGAGTCGCCGGATCAGCACTCTTGGTAATTGTTGAGGGCGATTCGGCTTCTTCTGTTGTGTCGGAGTTGGTTTTAACACTTGAATCGCCAACCTCTACCGGCGGCACGATATGAGGCCCACAACCGGATATTGCCATTGCAAAAACAGCGGCAAAGGCAATAAGAACAGCAAAAAGCTTCTTTCTGTTCTGCATTTCGTGGAGCCTACCCTCTACTAAAAATGTTTATAATTGTAAAAAATCGTATCACAAATCTCTTACTGAATAGAGTTTTTCTTTGTCGGTATTCTTACAGTTGTGTTTCCGTTCCAAGTTAATGCAGCGTCACAAAACTGAGATTCTGCCATTCAGCCGGGCGAAGCTGTGGTTTTTGCTTGCGTGCGCAAAAGTGGGTTTTGTGCCGGGTGGTCGGGCAAATTTACTACTTTTACGGGTTAAATAATGGGTAAATCATGTCGCATGCCCGTTTGACGCTGTCCGCATGGAGGTTTAGAATTGGGAGGCTAATTAAAGAGGTGATACCTACATATGGTCGTTAGAAATGGCTCAAGCAATACACGCAAAACAGCCCGCGCCAACGATACAGACGGTGCCGATTCGTCGGTAGTTTCTCCGACGGCGGAGGCACAGGGAAGCGGGATTACCGCAGAAACAGATCTCGGTATTGCGCCGCTGGAAACAGTAATGAGCACTCTCGCAATTGATGTGACGCAGGGGCTTTCCACGGCGGAGGCGGAGGAGAGGCGCGCCCGGTACGGTAGCAATGAGCTCGCCACACAGGATAAGAAGCCTTTGTGGAAAAAGATCGTCGAGCAACTCTCCGACGTGATGGTAATTATCCTCCTGATCGCCTGCGTAGTTTCCGCGGCGCTCGGCGAGTACGTCGAGGCGATTGTGATTGCCGCCATTGTTATTCTCAACGCCGCCCTGGGTATCTACCAGGAGGGCCGCGCCGAGAACGCCATCGCTTCACTGCAGAAGATGGCCGCGCCCCACGCGCGCCTGATCCGCGACGGGGTCGAAAGTTACGTGCCTGCCGCCGACCTGGTGCCGGGCGACCTCGTCATTGTCGAAGCCGGCGATATCGTACCCGCGGATATACGCCTCATCGAAAGCGTCAACCTGCAGGCCGACGAATCATCCCTGACCGGCGAGTCTGTTCCGGTCGAGAAGGACTGGCGCTTCGAACCCGAGCTGACCACGGTTGTCGGTGACCGCGCCAATATGCTGCACATGAGCACACCCCTGACCGCCGGTCACGGCCGCGGCATCGTCGTCGGCACCGGACAAAATACCGAAATCGGTAAAATTGCCGGCCGTCTCGCCGGTATCGAACAGGACGCCACCCCGCTCCAGAAAAATCTCTCCCAGCTCGGTAAGTGGCTGGGTATGATTTGCGTAATCGTCTGCGCTCTGGTCTTTGTGGAAGGGATGCTCGAGAGCGGACCGAAGGACTATCTTCTCCTGTTCATGACTGCGGTCAGTCTAGCCGTCGCGGCGATACCTGAAGGACTGCCGGCTATCGTGACGATCGTCCTTTCCCAGGGAATGAAGCGCATGGCCGAGCGCAATGCGATCGTTCGCCGTCTCCTCGCCGTCGAGACCCTCGGCAGCGTCGACGTCATCTGCTCCGACAAGACCGGCACCCTGACCCAAAACGAAATGACCGTTACTCGTATCTATGCCGGCGACGAGTTATACTCGGTCAGCGGTACCGGCTACGACCCGGCCGGAGATATTCTCGGCGACACGGGTCGGATCGACTTTTCCGTTTCTTCTCGGACAAAAGATTCTGCCGCTGCAACCGGCGATTCCGCTACTGCCGAAGCCGGCGGTTCCGCCGTCGCGCTGTCCGCCGCTACAGCGTCATACGCAGACTTTGCGAATACGGTTGCGCCACCTGCTACTTCTGCGGCGATTCTGCGACGCCTACTCATAATCGGGGCGCTCTGCAATGAGGCCGCTCTCAGCGAAGCCGACGGAGTCTGGTCCGTTATCGGCGACCCGACCGAAGGATCGCTCCTGACCGCGGCCGCCAAGTCCGGACTTTCGCTCGACGCGCTTCGCGCCGCCTATCCGCGCGTCGCGGAAATACCTTTCGATTCCGAACGCAAAATGATGTCGGTGTGCAATTCCGGGTTGGAGGAGATTGGAGCCGGCGCAACGACATCGTCCGCTGACGCGACCTGGCTCACCAAAGGCGCCCCCGATCTGATCCTCGATCGTTGCAAATACGAACTTACCGCCGAAGGAGTCGTCCCTCTGACTGAAGGTCGCAAGACGGAAATTATGGAGGCCAACAGCAAAATGGCGCGCCTCGCCCTGCGAGTGCTCGCTTTCGCTCAGCGTCCCGCCGATGACACACTCTCTACCGCGACGCATCCGTCCGAGGTTGAGCAGGACCTCATCTTCGTTGGTCTCATGGGTATGATCGACCCGCCGCGCCCCGAGGCCAAAGTTGCCATTACCAAGGCACAGGCGGCCGGCATCCGCGTCATCATGATCACCGGCGACTACGCCGAAACTGCCGTCGCGATCGGTGTCGAGCTGGGTATTTTCCATCCCGGCGACTCGGTCCTGACCGGCCGGGAACTGGAGCAGATGAGCGATGAGGCCCTAACGGAAGAAGTGCGCACCACGTCGATCTTTGCCCGAGTTTCGCCGGAGCATAAGGTTCGTATCGTGGCGGCATTGCGCGCCAACGGCTATATCGTCTCCATGACCGGCGACGGTGTCAACGACGCCCCGGCTCTTAAGCAAGCCGATATCGGCGTGGCCATGGGTATCACCGGCACGGAAGTTTCGCGCGAGGCCTCGGACATGATCCTGACCGATGACAACTTCGCCACCATCGTCAGCGCGGTTGAAGAAGGACGCATCATCTTTGCCAATATCCGCAAATTCGTCAGCTTCCTGCTGAGCTGTAACGTCGGTGAGATTCTGGTTATTTTTATTACTTCCATCATTTGGGGCGCCGGCTTTGCGCCGTTACTACCGATTCAGCTACTATGGCTGAACCTGATCACAGATAGCCTGCCCGCCCTGGCGCTCGGCAACGAAAAAGGCGAGCCGGATATCATGGAACAGCCGCCCCGCGGCCGCGGAGAGAGCATTATCAATCGAGAGATGGTTTTAGGCATCGTCACGCAGAGCCTGGCGATTTTCGGGGCGGTTTATATCGCCTTTATGTACGGCCTGCAGACCTACGGCTACGGCGCGGCGGGTCCGCATCACGGCGCCCGCACCATGGCCTTCATCACCCTGATTCTGGCCGAATTGCTACGCACCTATTCGAGCCGCTCGTCGCATATCAGCATTTTCCGTATCGGTATCCTCAGCAACTCTGCTGTTGTCAAAGGCACACTGATTTCCGCCCTGATGATGCTACTGGTCGTCTACCTGCCCGGCCTCAACACGATTTTCAAGACCGTTATGCCGAGCCTGGCCGACTGGGGCGTGATCATCGGGCTCAGTCTGGTGCCGTTCATCGTCGGGGAAGCGGTAAAACCGCTGAACAAACTGCTTCGTAAGAAGAGCTGAACGTTGCGGCATTGTCTAACCGCGCCGATTGCGTATGCTTTGTACGTGCTTTTACAGGGTATATCGAGTATAATGCCCGTAATCGATAGAGAGAAGGAGACGTTAATCATGCAACAGTATGTTTGCGACCTTTGCGGTTATGTATATGTGCCTGAAGACGGCGATCCGGATGCCGGTGTTGCTCCCGGAACGGCCTGGGAAGACGTGCCGGAGAATTGGGTCTGCCCGCTCTGCGGCGCTCACAAAGACGATTTCAGTCCGATCTAAAGTGATGATTTTTTCGAGGCGGCGCCTTCGCACGCGACCTCTCCGTCCCGAGTCGGCGATCTTCGTCAGCCGATGATTTTGATTTGACCCGGCGATTTTTACGAGCCGATCTGTCCTGCCCCGAGCGGTATTTTAGCGAGCCGGTCGCTTTTGCGAGCAAATCGGTTGTGCCATGTTGTGTTAGAGAGGTATTTATATGTCGGTAAAATATATTTGTGAAGGTGTCAGTGAAGTCGGAGCCGGTCATCCCGATTTGGAGATGTTCGACTCGCTCATGCCGACCCCTTTCGGAACCACCTATAATTCCTATCTGGTGCAAGGAAAGGAGAAGATCGCCCTCATCGATTCCGTCGATGACCGCAAGCTCTCCGTCTTTCTTGAAAACCTGTGCGCCGCCGAAGTCGAGCGCATCGACTATATAATTTCTCTCCACGCCGAACAGGATCACTCCGGAACGCTCCGCGATTTATTGGAGCGCTGGCCGATGGCGCGACTCGTCGCGTTACCGAAGGCGGCTGAAATGCTTAGCATCCATCTGCACCTGCCGGTTGAGGAGATGAAAGTCATGCAGGCCAATGAAGTGCTGGATCTCGGCGGCAAAACGCTCAAATTCATCCCGATTCCTTTCGCGCACTGGCCGGATAACACAATGCTGTGGTTGGCCGAGGATAGGATCCTGTTTTCCAGCGACCTTTTCGGCTCGCATTACGCCAAGGAGACCCCCGGCTCGGAGCCCGGCAGTGAGCTGATTCGCGCCGCCCGCGACTACTATGCCGAGATCATGATGCCCTTCCGCACTCAATGCTCGCGCTATACCCGGCTCGCCCGCGAGCTCGATCCGCGCCTGATCGCCGCCTCGCACGGTCCCGTCTGGTCCGATCCGCGGGTCATTCTCGATCAGTACGAGCGCTGGACGAATGACGAAGTACGTCCTCTGGTAACGATCGCCTGGGTGACGATGCACGACAGCACAAAGAGAATGGTCGAGCATCTCGCCCGAAGTCTCGCCGAGCACGGCATCGCCGTCGCCTCGCACAATGTCGGCACCCATCCGGACGCGCTCACCCGCGGCACGGGCCACCTCATGAGCGATCTGGTAGACGCCGCCGCCCTTATCATCGCCACGCCGACCGTCCTGGCCGGCCCGCACCCGGCCGCCGCCTACGCCGCTCTCCTGGCCAACGCCCTGCGCCCGAAGATAAAAATCTTCTCGACGCTGAACTCCTACGGCTGGGGCGGCAAACCCGAAGAAACACTCGAACTTTTGACCGGCCAACTCAAGGTCAAGCGACTGCCCGGCGTCAAGGTCAAAGGCCTGCCGACCGAGGAAGACTATAAAGCGATCGAAGACTTCGCCGCCGTACTGGCCGCCGAAGTCCGCGCTGTCGCTGCCAACGACTAAACCCGCACACAGGCTCGCTCGCCGCTGATCGGCCGCAAGCGGCCTGAACGAATCCGTGAAAATGAGCGAGAACAGGTCTTGCACGGACAGAATAATATTTCACTGTGACAACAACGCCTTCTTTGCCAGCGTGGAAGAGCTCTTTCACCCGGAGCTGAAGAAGGTGCCTATGGCCGTGTGCGGCGATCCGGAGCTGCGCCACGGGATCATTTTGGCAAAAAACGCGCTGGCCAAGGCCAAAGGCGTCAAGACGGCGGAGACGATATGGCAGGCTCGACGCAAATGCCCGGAACTGGTCTTACGTCCCGGACGCGACGACTACGGCGAATTCTGCGAGCGAATCAATGCCATTTACGAAGAATACAGTCCCCAGGTGGAGCGGGGCGGCATCGACGAGAGCTTTATCGACATGACCGGCAGCCTGCATTTATTTGCGAGAACACCGCGCGAAGCGGCGGCACAGATCTGCGCGCGCGTCCGACGGGAAGTCGGCGTGACCATCTCCGTAGGCATATCCTGGAACAAAATCTTTGCCAAGCTGGGGAGCGATATCGCTCCGCCCGATTCCGTCCTGGAAATCACCCGGGATAATTATCGTGAGGTTGTCTGGTCGCAGCCCGTTACGGCCCTGCTGATGGTCGGCGCGGCGACGCATGAGGCCCTGGCCAAAATGTGGATAAAAACAATCGGCGACCTGGCCAATTACAATGTCGATCGACTCGAGTCGAGGCTGGGTCGGGCGGGGAGCTTGCTTTGGCAGTACGCCAACGGTTTGGACGACAGCCCGGTGGGTATGGTCGGCGAGGCGGAACCGCCGAAGTCGATCGGCAACGGCTGTACTTTCCGTCGCGATCTGATTTCCCGGGCGGAGATTCGCACCGCTCTGGTCGCGCTCTCCGAAAAGGTCGCCCGACGTATGCGGAGGGCGAGAATGAAATGCCACACCGTACAAATCACCATCAAAGACACAAATCTAAAGTCAATCACCCGTCAGCAGACCTCGCCCGCGCCGATTTGGCTGGCGAGCGACTTGCTCAAGGAAGCGCTGGAGCTGCTGGATGCGCACTGGGTCGAAGGTCGGCCGATTCGCATGCTGACAATCACGGCGCAGAAGCTGATACCGTACGATGTGCCGGCGGGTCAGGTTTTTCTCCTTGAGGAAGATCGGGCGGCGCGGGAAAAGGCCGAGCGCCTGGAGAGCGCGGTTCACACGATTCGTGACCGCTTCGGCACGGCCAGCATCACGCCGGCCAGCCTGATCCACGAGGATCTGGGGCTAAGCCGCAGAGTCGCGTCGGAAGACGATGAAGACATCAACATAGGGGAAGAAGAGTTATAAGCGACAGATCGCCGGTTATCGGCGCAGAGCGGATCGCCTATGAGCGGAAGATCAGTTGTGATTGGCGAAGAATTTGGGGAAGAGCCGCAACAACAATTCCTGCATGAGCCGATACATAATTATGGTCAGCGGGAACGCGGGCAGATATATTCTGTAGATGTGAGTGAAGAGATTGCTCATATTGAGCAGATCGGGGAAGAGCGTAAAGGCCAGAACAATAGCGGCGGCACAGGCAAACCACAACAGAAGGCGCTCGAGATTGATCGGACGGCTGACGCGCCAGAGCACGACCAGACCAACGAAGGCAAACTGTAAAACACAGACGGTGGATATCTCCCGCGGAGTAAATTCCAATGCGCGGGAAACAATTTGCGTAAGGATAATCATGATTACGGCGGTGACGCCGGCCGGCAAGGCGCGGCGGAGCACCTTGGGCAGGAATTTTCCCTTGACCCGGTCGCGATTGCTCTTTAGGGCGAGGATAAAAGCCGGGATTCCTATAGTGAATGAACTGATAACGGTCATCTGGACCGGATAAATCGGGTAGCGCCAAGGCAAAAAGATAAACAGAACCGAAAGAATCGAAGAGTAAATCGTCTTGACGAGGAAGAGGGTCGCGACACGCTCAATATTATTGATAATGCGGCGGCCTTCGTAAACGGCGGGGATCATCGCGCTCATATTGTTGTCGATCAGAACCAGATCGGCCGAGTTGCGCGTCGCGGCGGCACCGGAAGCCATGGCGACCGAAAAGTCCGCTTCTTTGAGCGCCAGCACGTCATTGACACCGTCGCCGGTCATGGCCACGGTGTGACCGTTACGTTGCAAAGCGCGTAGCAGACTGCGTTTCTGGGTCGGCGAAACCCGTCCGAAGACGGTGTTTTCGGCCACGATATCGTCGTAAGTGCGGCGGATCGCGGCGGCTTCGTCCTCGTCGGTTGCGTTTGAGACCTCGACAGTAGCTGGTTCATCGGAAGCGGGTTCATCGGACTCGGGATCGACAGCTTCGTCAACGGCGGCGGTCAAAACGGCAGTTTCGGCATTGTCTTCGGCGGAGGAGGAAAGGGCGGATTTGGCGGTGGGTGCGGTGTCAGGAGTAGGAAAGATCTCCAGGAAGGAAAAGTCGAACATGGCGCTGGGCAAGAAATCCGGATCTTCTTCGGTCGGCGGCGCGGCGATCAGGTGCGTGCCGCTAACACCCAAAGCGGCGCCCGGTTCTTCGCCCACAGGCTCCTCGGGCACGGTCGACATGTCGATATATGACAGTTCGGTATCGGCGGCGGTGAGCCCGGCGCGGCGCGCCACGGCGGCCACCGTGACCGGATTGTCACCGCTGATTACTTTGAGTTCGACCTGCTGTTCCCGGAAATAGGCGAAAGTTTCCGGGGCGTCGCTACGGATCTGATCGCCGATCGCGATCAGCGCGATAGCCTGCGGGTCATCCGGCAGTTGCGACGGATCATCGATCGGTTCGGGGAGGTAGGCGAGGGTGAGAATTCTCATGCCTTCGGCGGCCAAACGATTTATTTCGGGCAAAAGTAGTTGCAAAGCATTCCGGCTCAGCATCAGTTCCGCGGCACCGAGCAGAAGGGAACTGCCGTCGGCAAAGACGACCGCCTGCCACTTGCGGGCCGAGGAGAAAGGAATTTGCTTGATGACAAGGCGATCGGCTCGTTCCGGTCCCGGAGCGAAAGTGGCAAAAGCTGCGTTCAGTGCTTCCTGTGTGGCATTACCTTCGGGCTGAACGGCAACGAGGGCGCCGATTAGTTCAGGTAAAGTACGCTGCTCCGCTGTTGGGGTCGCGGCACTTGTTACATAGCCTGATTCGATGCTTATCTCAGAACTTGCTGCGGTACCTGCTTCGGTATTTGCTACGGCGTTCACAACGGCGCTTGTTTCGGCTCCGGTTCCGGATGTCTTCATCCGCTCAATCTCCTCGCGGCTGATCAGGCTACCGATATCATTGCCGTATACCGGATAAATACCGAGCACATCCATAGCTCCGGTGGTAATAGTTCCGGTTTTGTCCAGGCAGAGCACATCGACCCGGGCGAGGGTTTCAATACTCGGTAAAGTCTGAACAAGGGCGCGATGTCGCGCCATATTGATTACACCTACGGCGAAGGAAATGGAAGTAAGCAGAACCAGACCTTCGGGAATCATACCGACCAGGGCACCGACCGTGCTAACTATAACATCGCTGACACTGAGATAATTGCGGGAGTAGAGGCGGCTTCCTAAAAGCAGGATGCCGATCGGCACGATAGTCAAGCTGATTATCTTGATCAACTTATCAAGGGCGTTGAAGATTTGCGAAGGGTTCTTCTTGATGCGTTTGGCTTCGGCGACAATGCGGGCGGAAACCGTTCCGTCACCAACCCGTGTGAGGATGGCGAGACCCCGACCGGCAATGGCAAAAGTTCCGGAGAGTAGCGGCTGACCGAAGTCTTTGCGTACCGAGTCGGATTCTCCGGTCAGTAGCGACTCGTCCATCTCAAGTCCCTTGCCGCCGAGGCAGATCCCGTCGGCGCTGATCTGATCGCCGGAGCGGATAAAGACCAAATCACCCTCCACCTGCTCGTGAATCGGAATCTCAACGACCCGCCCGTCACGAATGACGGAACAGGTCGGCTGAGTCAATATGGTTAGTCGGGCGACCATATTGCGGGCGCGAATCTCCTGGATGATACCGATAGCGGTATTTATGATCGCTACAAAAATAAAGGCTAAATTGACGAGATAGCGGGGTTCACTCAACGAAACGAGAAAAACCGCCGCCGCCAGCAGTACGTTGACGAGATTAAAGACGGTGAATAGATTTTCACTGATGATTTGCCGGTTGGTGCGCAGATTGCTGTCGGTCTGAGTGTTGATCTTGCCCTCCGCCGTCAGACGTTCGACGACGGCGGTCGAGAGTCCGAATCCGCTCGGTTCCCGATCCGTAGACAGATGACTGCACAATTCTTCAGCGACCGTCCGACAGGCCTCGGGCTCGCCGGGCAGATTAACCTCTGCCAGCATCTCGCTGAAAATCTCTGCATTTTCTTTTGTTTCTACAGCAGCGTAGCCACCGGAAAGATCCTGGTTATTGACCGCCGCTTCCATATTTTTCATCATAAATCACCATCACTCGGAACAAACAGCTTCACAAAGAACCACCCTACACGAAGGAATTGAAACATCGTTTGAGGAAGACCAGTCCCTCGCTCAGAGCGTAGACATTGTCTTCCGAACCTTCGAACTCAACCGTCACATAGCCATCATAGCCGTGGCGCGCCAGAATGTTCAGGCATTGCTTCACGGGCACGACGCCGTTGCCGAGATATGTCCCGCGCAGCCAGTTCTTTTCGGAGGTGCTGAAGTACCCCTCCGGTTTGTCGGCGTAGGGCTTGTAGAGAAAATCCTTGCAGTGCACATGTGTGGTCACGGGAGCTACCATTGCGACCGAAGCGGCCGGCTCCTGATCCATGCAGAGGAAGTTGCCGATATCGCACAAAATTCCGAAGTTGGGGTGGGCGACGGCATGAACCATCTGCGTCATACGCGGGCCGCTCTGGAAGAAATAGCCGTGATTTTCTACGGAGGTTCGAATGCCTAACTTATCGGCGGCGGCGGTCACCTCGCGACAGGCATCGGCGACGATCGGCAACGCGTACTCAAAGGTGTACTCATAAGGCGCTTTTCCGGCATAAGGATCCTTTCGGGATTCGGGACTATAGCCGGCACTTGCGTCGTGGCGGATTGAGGGAGATTCGAGAATAACGGCATACTCCAACAGGTCGATAACGCGGCGCACTTCGGCGCGGGTGTCACCGCCGGAGCCGTTCAAAAAGTCGGCGCCGAAGCAGATATTGCAAACCGGCATATTGTATTCTTTGCAGGTGACGGCGAGCTTGCGGGCGTATGATTTCTTATCATGGCCCTGCGGCGGGATGATATCCGAAAACTCGATTGCGTCAAAGCCCATCTCAACGGCTCGGACAATGCAGTCCTCCTGCGTCATCTGACCGGAAGCCAGCAACCGTTGAAAGCTGTATGTCGTTACCGCTGTTTTCACGGGTAACTACTCCTTGTCCATAATCTCTCTGAGGAAATTGACGGCCAGGCCGATATCGGCGGCCGGATTGTCGCCGACCTCACGCTCGATGGTCAGGAAGCCGTCGTAGCCGATCTCACGCAGGGCGGCAATCCAAGCGGGGAAGTCGACGCCGCCCTGTCCGAGCGGAACCTCGAGCCACGGCTTGCCGTCCTTTTCGGGATCGAGCTTTATGCCGTCTTTGGCGTGCGTATGAACGATATAATCCCGTAGCGTGTAAACGGCCGCGATCGGATCGTCACCTATCACCATAACTAGGTTGGCCGGATCCAGATTGACCGCCACGCCTCTGGAGTTGAGTCCGTCGAGGAACTGACGTAGCACGGGTGCCGTCTCGCCGCCGGTCTCTAGGGCAAAGTGGGCATTCATACTGTCGGCGTAGCGCGCCAGCTCAACACAGGCGGCCTGCTGGATCTTATAACGCTCTTCATTGGGATCGGGGGGAATCGCACCGATATGTGTTGTGACAATATTGGTCTCGAGCTGCAAAGCCACATCAATTACGCGCTTGGATCTTTCGATTAGGCTCGGATTCAGTTCCGGATTGGCAAAGCCCTTGCCGAAGTCGCCGACCAGTGCCGAGAAGCACAGCCCCTCGTCCTTGACCGCCTTGAGTACCTCACGGCAGCGTACCGGCGTCATAGCCTCCACCACCATGGGTCCGCGGGTGACGTACATCTGCAGACCTTGCACGCCGAGGGCGGCAGCCTTCTTCAAGGCCACGGGAAATTCTTCCCTAAACGAGTCGATAATCACGCCGATATCATACTTTTTCATAAAACTACGTCCTTTCGAAATTATCGTTGCCAATACATTTTGTGCACGTTGCGGTTGCCGAGACTGTCTTCTCATCGAGTCCGTCGTTCCGAAACCTACTCTCTTATTATAACGAAAAGTCGTGATCATGGATAGACAAATTGTCAAGGCCGTAGCGAATTGCTATAATTAGGTAAAAGGGCGGTTGTTCGCTATGGGCCACAACCGGCTTAATTAAAGGAGCAAGAGGAAACTAAAAACATGAATAGAAGCATGCAACGGAAGAACGGCAACCATAGGAACTCGCACCACTCGGTATGGGCATTCTGTGCCGCCACACTGTTAATCTTCCTGATGATCTGCAGCCTTTTGCACCTGCCGCCCGCGTCGGTCGATGCCGCCTACATCGCCGATCCGGTGATTACCGGGCAACCGGAGTCCGGAATTTACGAAATTAATACCGCCAGCGTTGTCTTATGGGTCTCTGTCGAGGAGCCCACGGAGCCGGGCGTCACTCTTGCTTTTCAGTGGTACAGTGCCACGAGAAACGACATGACCCTGATGAGGGCGATATATTCGGAAAAAGATCACACGTATGGATTACAGCAACATTTTGTCGTGCCGCAAGAACTGGGAACCACTTATTACTGGGTTATGGTGCAAAAGATGCAGGACGGTAGGAAGGTCGGAGAGCATGTATACAGCGATGCGGCGATGGTAGTCTTCGTGCCGGCCAAAATCAGAGACGTCAACATTGTTGGTTTTGCCGCTCCGGTTAAGGGAGCCAAGCCGCGAACCACGGCTCGTCATGAAGGAACCGATCCGATTCATCCGGATGCGCGTTATGACATTGTTAAAGTGGCCTGGGTACCGAATCATTCCACTTTTCAGCCGGGGACGGCATATAAGGTTCAGATCAGTTTGAAAGCCAAGCCTAATAACGAGTTCGATCGTAATGCACTGGTGAATCCACTTATCCTGGGGAAGAAGGCGACAATCGAAAGCCTTGATAAAGATAACTGTGTAATTTCCTACACTTTCCCGAAAACCGCTGCGCCGACGCCGAAGCCGACGCCGAAGCCGACACCGAAGCCGACGCCGAAGCCGACACCGAAGCCGACGCCGAAGCCGACACCGAAACCGACGCCGAAGCCGACACCGAAGCCCACGCCTACACTGACACCGAAACCCACACCTAATTTGACCCCAGCAACAACGACTGTTGAACCGGTGACGACGACCGTTGAACCGGTAGAGAGTACGACGGATGTCGAGGGTAGCGGAACAGTTATTTCCGATCCGAGTGAAACAACCCCGGACGGTAGCGTATCGGATCCGACCGTTACAGTTGATCCCGGCGAAATCGATCCGAGCGGCGCGGTTGATCCCGGCGAAATCGATCCGAGCGGCGCGGTTGATCCCGGCGAAACCGATCCGAGCGGCACGGATGCCGATCCGGTAGACGGCACGGAACAGGAGTCTGACGGAGATGCCCCGACCTGGGGAGGGCATAATGCCATTTGGCTTTATCTCGGTCTGGGCTTATTGATCGGATTACCGATTATAGTACTCCCGATAATATGGCTGGCCACTCGCAAGAAACGGTAGTCGCCTCAGTGGTTGAGGCGCAGCGCTCCTTTTATCGGAGCGGCGTAACGCG
>JAAZJE010000030.1 GCA_012800515.1 Clostridiaceae bacterium | reverse complement strand
TCGCGATCGTGGTTTTCTTCCTTATGGCCTTCATAGAAAGCCGCTCCGCCCGAAGACAGGTCGGGCTGCAGGTCGATCAGGCGCTTGTGCCGCTCGCTGTTGTACCAAACTTCACCGAACATGTGTTCCAGACCGCCTTCCGTGCCGGCCAGCACACAGGAGACCTCGGTGGGGCGACGAATATTCAGAGCCCAGCTGCTCTCGACCGAAACGGTGGCGCCATTTGCCATCGTCACAAAGCCGAAAGCCGAGTCTTCGACAGTCATAACTGCCGGATCCCATGAGGCCCAGGAATTGACCATATTGGCCTTTTTGCCCAACTTGTAATAGGCGTTACCGACGACGTATTTAACTTCATAGTTGTCCATCAGCCACAGAGTCAGATCGAGCGCGTGTGTCGCAATGTCAATCAGCGGACCGCCACCCTGCTCCTCTTTATTCAGGAAGACACCCCAGGTGGGTACACCGCGACGACGCAGCGCAATTGCGCGGGCATAATAAATCTCGCCCAGATCACCGGCCTCACAGGCGGCTTTCATATATTGTGCAGCTGCGGAATGGCGTCCCTGATAACCGATGGAGAGAATCTGCCCGGTGCGTGCCGCGGCCTTCTCCATCGCCAGTGCCTCTGCACCGTTGATCGCCATCGGCTTTTCACAGAGCACGTCCTTGCCGGCCTCGAGCGCCGCGATAGTTATAAAACTGTGAGAGAGGTTAGGCGTACACACATGCACCACGTCGATGGACGGGTCGTTGATGATATCCATATAATCCGTGCAGACCAGCGCATCCGGAGTGCCGTACTGCTTGGCGAGCTTCTCGGCTCTTTCCAAAATGATGTCACAGAAGCCGCCGACCTCCACGTTCGGCAATCTCTCCATGCTCGGCAAATGCTTCCATGTGGCAATGCCGCCGCAACCAATTACAGCACTGCGGATCTTCTTAGTTTTTTTTGCCTTCGTAGCAACTTTTTTCTCAGACATACGAACCTCCACAAATTTTCTATTCGTTCGAACTATCGTACTCGCTTGATTATATATGATTCGAAATGTTCATGCCATCGCTCGCTCAAAACGGCACGCCAAACAACTCGTAGCGGAAGAACTTGGCGTATAGCTCGTAGCCCTCGCGGTTAAAATGGGTATGATCGTCGAAATAAATGTCCCGACGCGCCAGATCATAATTGCCGACATCTTCGTTCCGCTCGAAAAAGGGCGGAAAGTCCTCGTGTACCAACACCCGACAATCGGAGCGGTTGTTAGCGTAGTCCTCGATCAGGCGGCGATATTCTCTGCGGGCAATATCATAGGCGCGGCGGCACCCCAAATCGATCGTATCGTGCCAGGTCAAGATCTTTTGGGTACAGAGATAGAACTTTATTCCCGGGAAATCCAGACGTGCCCAGACGATGATTCTCTCGAGCAGGCTCATAATTTCGCTTGGCGAGTAGGCAAAAAAGAAATCGTTGGCAAAAGTATTCAGCACCAGCGCCCGCGGCTCGAGCGGGCGGACAATTTGAGGATAGAAATACAACATCTCCTCCGCCGTTGCGGCGCCGAAGCCGCGGTTTAGACAACAGCGTCTGCCGTCCGCGTCCAGCACCTCTTCTTCCAGATCCAGCCCGCCGAGAATCTCGGGCGGTCGATACGGGAATGTCTTGCGCCAATGCGTAAAAGCGGAGTCGCCGTAAAAAACAATCTGCCTTTTGACGATCGGCTGTTCGAGCAGGAAACGAACTTCGGGAGCGAGTCGATTCTTACAATCTAATTTAACACTTACACTTACGATAAATGCACCCTCCTAACTTGGTTTAAAGGATCGAGAGTCACTTAAAACGGCACGCCGAACAACTCGTAACGGAAGAATTTCGCATATAGCGCATAGCCCTCCGCGTTGAAGTGAACCTGGTCATCAACATAAATATCCCGGCGAGCCAGATCATAATTGCCGACATCTTCGCTACGCTCGAAAAAGAGCGGGAAGTCCTCGTGTACCAACACCCGGCAATCGGCATGGTTAAGGGCGTAGTCCTCGATCAGGCGGCGATACTCTCTGCGGGCGATACCGTAAGCGACGCGATCGGTAGTTTCTCTTCGGGCTAAAATTCTTTGGGAACAAATATAGAACTTGATTCCCGGGAAGTCGAGACGGGCCCAAGTAATGATCCGCTCGAGTAGGCTCATTATTTCGTGCGGGGAATAGGCGAAGGAGAAGTCATTACCGAAAACCTTCAGTACAAGGGCACACGGCTCAAGCGGCAGAATAATCTGTGGATAGAAATAAAGCAATTCCTCCGCCGTTGCACCGCCGAAGCCACGGTTCAAGCAACAGCGCCTGCCATCCGTATCTAACACTGCCTCTTCCAGTTCTAGGCCGGCGAGTTCCTCCGGCGGACATGTCGGATAGGTTCTGCGCCAGCGCGTAAAAGATGAGTCGCCATAAAAGACGATCTGATTCTTTACGATCGGCTGCTCGAGCAGGAAGCGAACCTCGC
>JAAZJE010000029.1 GCA_012800515.1 Clostridiaceae bacterium | reverse complement strand
TGGCGTCGCCCCCGACGAAAGTGCAGGTTGTGCTTTTCAACGTGGTTGTTAACAAATTGTTGTCGCCTCTGGCAAATCCGCAATTTCTGCTTTTCAACGGGCAGTTGCCGGACTGCCGGCATCCCCGACAAATCCGCAGGTTGTGCTTTTCGGTGTAGCTCGTTGAACTGCTTGTTGACGAACTGCCGATGTCGCTGGCAAAAATGCAACTGGTGTGGAAGAATGGCGTGAGACCGGGTATAAAAGTGCGTGAGAGTGACGCTGGGTTGACGCGAGCTGCAATTTCGGCGGTGGTTATGGCGAATTAGCTATTAGTGCAAAAGGGTAACGCGTGGGAGGTGTTAAATCAGCGTGAACTGAAGCCTTGCCCACAGCGACGGCAAAAGTACAAGTTGTGTAAGGGCGCGGGTGCGAGATTGTAGAAGCTGAAACATTGCCGGTAGTGACGGCAAAGCAAACAAAAACGTAGCGACAATCGTTGTTTGCTCGTGATAATATAGGCCTAACTGCAGGGCAGGATTCTTCCGCAATTGACATCCCGTTGCACAGCCTGCTTGTACGCGGAGAGGAGTCGACACAATGACTTTTAAAACTTTAACTCACCCGACGGAACTCAACCTCGACACTTTCGACTGGAGCCAGCCGATCATCGATTCACATGCCCACCTTTGGCTGGGCAATGAGGAAGCCGGTCGCCGCGCCAATCTCGAAGCCGCCGAGCTCTACGACGTGCGCTACATATATTTATCAACCCTCGGCGGCGGATATTACCCTGACAAAGACATTATCGCCGCCTGCAACCGCGCTACGGCCGATTTCATCCGCGATTATCCCGACCTCATCGTCGGGCAGTGCTACGTCAACCCGAACAATACCGATACCCTCGATGTCCTTCGCCGCGGCTTCGAGGAACAGGGCATGCGCGCCGTCAAACTTTGGACCGCTACCTTCGCCGACGACCCGGCCGTGAACCCGGTCGCCGAATACTGCATCGACCGCAACGTCCCCGTCATGGTCCACTGTTTCCACAAAGCCATCGGCCAGCTCGAGCACGAATCCCGCGGTCACCACGTCGCCAACCTCGCCCGCCACTACCCGGAACTAAAAATCCAAATGGCTCACCTCGGCGCCTGCCCCTACGACGCCATTCCCCCGATCGCGGACCTCCCCAACGTCTGGCTCGACACCTCCGGATCGATGTTACGCGGCGACGACCTCCCCTACACGCTCACCCTCGTCAGCCACGAGCGCGTCCTGATGGGCACTGACATGCCCGGCTCCGGCTACCTCACCAACATCGGCAAAGTCCTCGAAGCCACCGCCGACCCCGCCGCCCGCCGCGCCATGCTGCACGACAACGCCTACAAACTCTACTTTCCCAAAGCAAACTAAAACGGCAAACCGCCAAAGGGAAAATCAACAGGAGAACCGAAATGAAAGACTACTTTGCACTGAACGCCGCCTTTCCGAAATTCGACGCCAAGGCCTGGGTCGGCCACTACCCCTTCCGCCAGACCCGCGTCAATACCCTGCCCAAACTGCAAAAACGCCACGCCTCCCTCAGCGTCACCGGCGCCCTCATCTCCTCGCTCGACGCTATTTTCTATCAGGATCCTCTCGAAGCTGACGGTCCCCTGTCCGTAGCTCTCGCCGACTACCCGGAGTACAAGCAGCTGATCGCCGTCAACCCGCGCAGCGAAATCTGGACGCGGCAAATCGAGCGGGGTCTCGCCGAGACCAACGCCGTCGGACTCCACCTCTACCCCTGTGTTCACGACTACGGTTTCGATCTGCCCGCCCTCGACGCCCTGGCCGAGGTCGCCAAGGAGCGTGACCTGCCGCTTTTCATAAGCTTCCGAATCGAGGATGCTCGTCTCGAATACCTGACCAAATACCGCCAGCCGGACTATCCGGTCATTGCGGCCTGGCTTGATCGCCACAGAGATAATCGCATCTGCATCATGGGCCTGCGCGACGGCGAACTGCTCGTGTCCGACTTTGCGCCGCTCTTCCGCGAATCCGCCGAAGAGGCGGCCCGCACCGGTCGGCTCAACCTCGTCGCCGACACCGCGCAAATCAACGGCGGCGGTTTCACCATGCGCGAACTCGTCAAGCGCATGCCCGCCGCAACGCTCTGTTGGAGCTCGGGCTCGCCGATCCTCGCCGCCACCTCCGCCTGGTTGCAAATGGCGGCTTTCGAAGGCAACGAAGCCGACCGCGCCGCCATTTGGCAGGGAAATATCCAGAAATTTCTCGCCGCGCCGGGCAAGTGATAGGTAAGCCGGCTAAGTAAGCAGGAAATCGGCTAAGTGGTCAGGGTACCCGCTAAGTGCTTCGGGAGTCCGCTGAGCAGTTCGGAATCCGGCTAAGTAGCGGGATCCTAAATTCCTAGCCAAAATATAATTGTGAACAGGGTTCATACTCCAGACTCACTCCAAAAGTCTTGAAGATTATGCGCTGATCCTTGATGATTTCGTTCAACTTGCTTTTGTACCGCCCTTACACGAAATTGCAGTGAGGGATTCCAGTTCCACAGCAAGCGTCTCGCAGTGTACTTCTCAGATAATCCGGTCTCTCGCATGGTCTTTCTAATCTGTGCCAGCAGTATCCATCTGATCTGTCCGGATAGCTGACAGATATTAGGAATTATTTACAATCAGCAGAGCCCGGGTGTATACGAGGCGGAGACCATTTTCCTCCAGTTCCAGACCGGCGGGAGATGGAAGGGGATCTCTTTATCCAGGCACTCGATAAAATACGGCAATCGTTCCCATTCCAACTCTTCCAAACGCTCAACTGTACCGTCCAGATAGATCTTTAGCCTGTACTCGGTGGATTCCAGGCGGAGGAGTAGTGTGCCGTAGTGGGCAT
>JAAZJE010000028.1 GCA_012800515.1 Clostridiaceae bacterium | reverse complement strand
TTCTCTAAGAGGAGGTTTATATGTCCAGAACGATGATTATCGGTGCCGGTGCCGTTGCCGGCGTGGTTGTGCACAAGTGCTGTCAGTATCCCGAGGTCTTCCCGGAGATAATGATCGCCACCCGCACTAAGTCCCGAGCCGACGCGCTCAAGGAGCGCCTCCGGGATAAAGAGACTATTATTCATACCGCCGAGCTCGATGCCGACGACGTCGCCGCGACCGTTCGGCTCCTGCGCGAATTCCGCCCGGAAATAGTGATCAACGTAGCACTGCCCTATCAGGATCTCGCCATCATGGACGCCTGTCTCGAGGCCGGCGTGCATTATTTGGATACCGCCAATTACGAGCCCTACGACGAGGCCAAATTCGAGTACAGCTGGCAGTGGGCCTACCGCGACCGTTTTCGTGAAGCCGGCCTGACCGCCATTCTCGGCTCGGGCTTCGATCCGGGCGTGACCGGCGTCTTTTGCGCCTACGCGCTGAAGCATCACTTCGACCGTATCGACTATATCGACATTCTCGACGCCAATGCCGGCGATAACGGACACCCTTTCGCCACCAACTTCAACCCCGAAATCAATATCCGCGAAGTCACCGCCCCGGGCAGCTATTATGAGAACGGCGAGTTCATCGAGACTAAGCCGATGGAGATCAGCCGCGTCTACAACTTCCCCGAAATCGGCCCGAAAAAAATGTATCTGCTCCACCACGAGGAGATTGAATCGCTGGCCATCAACATTCCCGACGTCAAGCGCATCCGCTTCTGGATGACCTTCTCCGACTCGTATTTGATGCACCTTACCGCGTTGCAGAACGTCGGCATGACCTCGATCGAGCCGATCGAATACGAAGGACAGCAGATCATTCCTCTGCAGTTCCTCAAGGCGATTCTCCCCGATCCGGCCACGCTCGGCCCCATAACCAAGGGCAAGACGAATATCGGCTGCATCTTCCAGGGCGTCAAGGACGGAAATCCCAAGAATTACTATATCTACAATGTCTCCGACCACCAGGAGGCTTATCGCGAAGTCGAATCCCAGGCCGTCGCCTACACCGCCGGCGTGCCGGCTTTTATCGGCGCCTCCCTCGTCCTGACCGGCGAATGGAAAAAGCCCGGTGTCTTCAACGTCGAAGAGTTCGATCCGGACCCGTTCATGGAGCGCCTCAACATTTGGGGCCTGCCCTGGCAGGAGTGCTTCGACCCCGAACTGGTCGACTGATACCCGCCATGTCGCTGATTTATTTTCCCGCTGATCCGCTGACACCGGGAGCGCTTTTGCCGACCCCGGCGGTTCTGCGTGGCCTGCCCTCGCCGGCCTACATGATCAGTGAGGCCGCACTCGACTATGATATGAGCCTGTTGCGTGAAGTCGCCGACCGGGCCGATTGCAAGATGCTGCTGGCCCAGAAGGCATTTACGATGCCGCGCGCCGCCGACTTGGTACGCAAATATCTCGACGGAACCACGGCCAGCGGTATTTTCGAGGCCAAAGCCGGCCAGGCCATCGGCGGCGAGACCCATGTCTATTCCCCGGCCTACGGCGAGGAAGAGTTGCGCGATCTCCTGGGCTTCGCCCATACGATTCTGTTCAACTCCTGGCGCGAGTGGGAGCATTGGCAACCGCTGATTCGTACGGAGCTCGCCGAGCGTCCGCAAAGCGAACGGCCGCGCTTCGGACTGCGTGTCAATCCCGGCTACTCCGAAGTCGAAACCCTGATTTACAACCCCTGCACTCCTCTCTCCCGTCTCGGCATGACACCAGAGGCTTTCAATCAAGGGCTGTCGCGCTGGGATTCGTCAATTCGCCGCGATCCGGAACCGTCACAATGTCCCGAACAGCCGTATATCGATGGGCTACACTTCCACGCCCTCTGCCAACAAAATGCGGACGTCCTGGAACGCGTACTCGAACATTTCCTCACCCACTACGGAGCCTATCTGGAGCGCGTCAACTGGCTGAATCTGGGCGGCGGTCATCACATCACCCGACCGGATTACGACATAGATCTGCTGATCCGTTTGATTGAGCGTCTCCATACGCTCTATCCGCATCTGGAGATCTATCTCGAGCCCGGCGAAGCCTGCGCTCTCAATGCCGGCCTCCTGCTGGCCACCGTGCTCGACATCGACCCCGTTTCCCGCAATGTCATTCTCGACACCTCCGCCGCCTGCCACATGCCGGACGTCCTGGAAATGCCTTATCAGCCTCGGGTCTGGCTCCTGGACGACCCCGCGGCCGAAGCGACCGTTCCCGGCTCCACGCTACGCCTCTCTGTCTCCGTTACTGATCGCAACGGGCTCGAAAACACCTATCCCGACTGTCTGCGTGCCGCTGCCGACGGCGGCGAACGCTACGTCCTCGGCGGTCCGACCTGCCTGGCTGGCGATACCATCGGGCTCTACGAATTCAACCGCCCCCTGGTGCGCGGGGACATCCTGCTCTTCGGCGATATGGCGATTTATTCCTTCGTGAAGAACAACACCTTCAACGGTATCCCTCTGCCCGCCCTACTATGGCTGAACAGTGACGCCACCGTTGATACAATCAAGAACTTCGGCTACCGTGATTTCATTGAACGGTTGGGTTGAAAATGCCCGGGTCGACACACCAACACCCCGGGTAACACCGGCTTCACAAAAAAATTAAAGGTCCCGGTTCAAACCGAGACCTTTTGTTTTGGCGCGCCCGACAGAGATCGAATCCATAACCTTCTGGTCCGTAGCCAGACGCTCTATCCAGTTGAGCTACGGGCGCATATCTGAGCAACGACGGACATTCTACCACAACCCCACAGAAAGTCAAGTTGTCCTTCTTTGAGTTTTCGTAAAATTTTCCGTGATTCTCGTTATAGATTTCGTCAGTCTGCAATATTGTGTCAGTTTTCCCCAAACAAGTATCTAATGCGATAGTAAATAATGCGAAAAGCCTTTCCATAA
>JAAZJE010000027.1 GCA_012800515.1 Clostridiaceae bacterium | reverse complement strand
TATCGATCATCAAATGGCAGTCGAGCGGCAGATCGGTTGAACGGCGAATCGCCTCGACAATCGGAAAACCGAAAGACATATTCGGAACATAGATCCCGTCCATAACATCAATGTGAATCCAGTCACAGCTCTGCGAAATCAGCTTTACCTCTTCACCCAGTCTGGTGAAATCACAGCTTAAAATCGAAGGGCAAATCAACTCGGCTGCATTTACATCATACTTTTGAATCATTTATCTGTCCTTTCATCTATATCATTTCGATAAGGTTATACTACTATTCTCCTTCCGGCTCGGCAGTTGTTTCCGGCGGTTCGGTAGGCTCGGTCGAAGTAGGAGTCACGGTCGTGGTCGGAGTTGCCGTAGTCGTGGACAGCGGCTCCGTTGTCGTAGGCTCGGTCGGTTCATCAGTCGGTGCTTCCGTTGTCTCTTCGGTTGTCGGTTCCTTGGTCGTCGGCTCCTCGGTCGTCGGTTCCTCGGTTGTCGGTTCTTCGGTTGTCGGCTCCTCGGTTGTCGGCTCCTCGGTAGTGGTCGGCGGAGTCGTAAAGTCGGGGAAAGCCTCGTAGACTGATCCGAAACGTACTTTAACTTCCGAATTAACCGGCAATTCCTCACCGGTTTCCGGCGATACGCCTATGACATATTGCTCGCTCTCTGGTAAATCCAGAGCATCATCACTCAGTTCAATAACGGCAATCAATTTCTTCTCTTCCATACTCTTAAGAGCCTGAGCACGATTCAAACGTAAAATCCAGGGCACCGTTGTCCGCTCCGGTCCGCTACTGACCACCAGAACAACCTTGGAATTTCGGTTTATCGTTGTACCCGGTTCCGGCTCCATGGCGATAATATTTCCTTGCTTAATCGTCTCGTGGAATTCGTCACGTCGTTCGGGGATCAGGCCCATTTCCTCCAGGCGCATCATCGCTTGAAGGAAAGGCTGATCAATATAATTCGGGAGTTCGATAATGCCGCTGCCGCGACTCACCTTAAACCTGACCGTCAGCATATCACTTCGCTCTAACTCGGTACTCGGCTGCGGATCCTGTGCAAGGACTATTCCCTCCCGGTCATTGGAATCCACCAACTCGGTTTCATAGGGAATCCGCTCTCGCTTCATGATCGCCTCAACATCCGGCCAGGGACGACCCTGATAATTATCCAGAACTACCTTCACCCCCGTAACCGGCGGCGTTATGCCGCTACCGATTTTCTGCCAAAGCAAAGTTGCCAGCAGGGCGACAATCGCCACGCAAATGACGACTATGGCCGCTATCAGTCCGCGTTCGCGCCGTCTGTTACGCCGACGCACTCTGATTGATTGTTCGAGGGCATGAATACGGTCAACACTCTCGACATCATCATGTTTCGGTACCGTACCCGGTCGCTCGGCAGTACCGGCAAAGTCGGGATCCAGTCCGTACATACCTTCCGGGTAGCGCAAAAAAGCCTGAAGTTCTTCCGCCAGCAAGGTCGCATTGGGATAGCGTCGATCCGGCTGCTTGCGAATACATTTCATGACAATCGCCGCCAAGCCGGGGGGAATCGTGGGTACATAGCGATCCGGAGGAAGCGGCATCTCCTGGAGATGCATAATAGCCACCGCAACGGTGGTATCACCGTCAAAAGGCAACCGGCCGGTCAACATTTCATATAGTAAAATTCCCAGAGAATAAATATCCGACTTTTCGCTGACAATGCCGCCGCGCGCCTGCTCAGGCGAAAAATAATGTACCGAGCCCAAAGCATTGCCGTTTGATATGGTAATTGTACTGGAAGTCGACGCCCGAGCAATGCCAAAATCGGTAACCAACGCACGATAATCACTTGTGACCATTATGTTCTGCGGTTTGATATCGCGATGAATGATACCGTTACGATGTGCATGCTCCAAGGCCCGCGTAACCTGAATTGCAATCGGTACCGCAACATGCCAGTCCAGATGGCCGTACTTGTCAATCAGATCTTTGAGAGTCGTTCCCGAAATATATTGCTGAACCATGTACCGGACGTCCTCTTCCTCACCAACGCCGTATACTTTGACAATATTCGGATGAGCCAGAGATGCGGCAGCCCGCGCCTCCGTATCAAAACGATGAACAAATTCCTCATCATCCAGGAATTCACTCTTTAAAGCCTTAACCGCAACCTGAACACCGGTCTCCAAATCGTCGGCCAGATAAACCTGAGCCATTCCGCCGCTACCGATCAGTTCGCGAATTTTGAAACGTCCGCCCAGCGTTCTACCCAGCAAACGCTCTCCATTGGAAGTTGTCACGCTCACCGTCCGCTGTCCTCCTTAAAATTCAACAGGCCAACTATCGCTGTGACATTATCCCAGCCTCCGTTCAAATTGGCCGCTTCAATCATCCGCCGGGCAATCGCCTCGGGGTTTCGGCTGGAAGTTAAAATTGAATGTAACTCCTGCGCCGATGTGTATCCGTACAGACCGTCTGTGCAAAACAACAGGCGATCACCGTCATATAAATCTTCCGTAATCAAATCTATGTTCATGTATTCAGGCACACCGAGAGCACGGGTCAGTTGATGACGTCCCGCATGTTCACTTATTTCATCCTGTGAAATAACACCCTCACGTAACAATTCATGAGCATAGGTATGATCCTGAGTTAGTTGGAAAAGCCGATTCTCCCGCTCAAGAAACACCCGACAGTCTCCGATATGCCCGATAATCAATCGATTGTCGACAATCAGACCGGTAGTCATCGTCGTGCACATACCTTCAAGATCCGGATCGGTTTTGGAGCGAATCCAGACTTTAGTATTTGCCTTTTCCATGGTATCACGCAGAAAATAAAGCCACTCTTCCTCGGTAGGGTAGTCTTCGGTATCGAGAATCATTCCGACGCGTTCCATAAAATAGTCCGCCACCATACCGGAAGCTAATTCCCCGTGTTTATGTCCGCCAACCCCATCGGCAACTACCAGGCAAACCACGCCGGAATCAGGATCACTAGATATTCTGTAAGCATCCTGATTGTCCTGGCGCACCAGACCGCAGTCGGTCGCGGCGGCAAATTTATGGAGGTTACTCATCTTCCACCTCTCGTCGTAACTGTCCGCAAGCTGCGGCAATATCCCTGCCCAATGAGCGTCTTATAGTGCAGGCGATGCCTTTCGTCTGCAAATAGCCATGAAACTCACGTGCCTTTGCCATGCTGCTACCACGCAAATCGGAACCCGGAACACTATTACCCGGAATCAAATTGACGTGGCACAACAATCCATCCAGCAAATCCGCCAGCGCCTTGACGTCACGCAGACGATCATTGACCCCGGCAAATAAAGCATACTCAAAAGTAATCCGTCGACCCGTTGTTTTCACATAATCGCGGCAAGCCCGCATTAACTCGGGCAAGCCGTATTTTGCTGCCACGGGCATGAGTCGACTGCGCAACTCGTCATCTGCCGCATGCAAAGACACGGCCAAGTTTACAGCCAATCCCTCACGGGCGAATTTTATCATCATAGGCACAAGGCCGCAAGTTGATACCGTCAGGCGGCGCTGGCTCAAATTGAGATAACGCGGGTCGTTCAGCGTTT
>JAAZJE010000026.1 GCA_012800515.1 Clostridiaceae bacterium | reverse complement strand
TCAAACAGATTTTCTGTTAGCTACGAAGTCACAGCCGGATTAGATGCTACCAGTTGTAATTTTGACCAAAAAACGACGATTTCACCGCTTTTATTGGCCGAATTTTTGGTTTTTACGAAAACTCAAGGTCCTTCGCGCTCAATTTGACTCAATTTGACATGAGGCACTACGGTTCTCGTAAAAGCGTGTCGTTCCTTTTTCGCGGAAACAAAGCCGACTGCTCCGTCGAGCGATCAGCCGTAACCGGCAAGCGGTAGTTTAGCACAGCGAATTTAATTGTCAAGGTACGGGGCAACCCGGCTACGCGCCCACTTTGGTCACCTCTGCCGCACCCGCCTCTCGGCAAGTTTGCAACTAACGTGCCCACACCAACTCCGAAAACGGTCTCCGGCGGCACGCAAACTGCAAAGTTGCCGAAAACCGCTTCACCGGCCCCCTAAAACCGTCGTTAGTACCTCCTACAGCACCCGCCTTTCGGCAAGTTTGCAACTAACGTGCCCGCACCAACTCCGAAAACGGTTTCCGACGGGACGCAAACTGCAAAGTTGCCGAAAACCGCGTCACCGGCCCCCTAAAACCGTCGTTAGTGCCTCCTACAGCACCCGCCTTTCGGCAAGTTTGCAACTAACGTGCCCGCACCAACTCCGAAAACGGTCTCCGACGGGACGTAAACTGCAAAGTTGCCGAAAACCGCGTCACCGGCCCCCTAAAACCGTACGTACCGCCGCAGTTAACCCGTATTCGGCTCACCGTTCGCCCCGTTATTTGGTTCGGACCGCTCTCCTACGAACCGTTTCAGCAAACGCCTGCGCCGTAGCCCACTGCTTACGGTCGTTAAAGCGCGTCTGGCAGAAATTATAGAATCGGAGCTGGTTTTTCCACGTACAATGCCTCACGGCATCGGCGTTACAAAACTCAACAGCGCGAATCGTATAGCTCCCGCCAAAAGTCCTCCGGATAGACCGCTTTCAGCGCTTCCATTGCCGCTTCAAATTCATTCCGCGGAACTTTGGCGATCTCCGCCCAGTCCATGCCTGCTTCCGCCGGCTGGCGCGTCAGCGGTCGAAATCCCAACCTGTAATACATACGAATCGCGACATGGCTCCAGGTCTGCGTGAACAAATACACGTTCCGCCCGGGGTAGATATTGGCCAGGATATGAAGCGCCTGCCGACTGACGACGCCACCCAATCCCCGCCCCTGATACTCTGGACGAACCGCAACCCAGTGCAGAAGCGGCATCGGAGCAGTTTTCTCTCCCCTGTACCATGCGGTCGCGGTCGCAACCGGCAATCCGCTGTCCACGTCAACGACGAATAATCCGCGTCGCCGAAACTCATCAAGTTCGGGCGCAAACTCCCCGGCGAAATAGCGCAACCCATCCTCCGGTGTTGCGAATTCACCCACGGCAGTTTCAATCTGCGCCCAATGGTTCTCATCACCGTCCTCGTATAGACGGAAAAGGAACCCCTCCGGTAGCCGGGCAGCTTCCGTATAGGGGTTCGCTTCCAATCGCATTATCACCCTTTTAAAGGGTAGTGATCTGTCCAGTGTTATCGGTTTAATATCCAACCGTCTCCATGCACTCAATCGGCTGAGCAATGGACGGGCTCAGAAAGATTGTGCAAGGCAGTAACTGATAAATCGAGCCGGGTACCATCGGCGTTACCGGGCCGTGCGTGATCAGTCTGCTGACCATACGCTGCCAGGAGGAGAAGGTTCCGCTCGTCGTCAGGCCGTGCGACTCGACGCGCTTCTTCGCGTGCAGTACGTCACGCGGACCGATAGTCGCCGCTTTCGGCGGCACGCTGGTCAGATCTCCCGACTGGCCGAATACGCCGTGGAGCGAGTTCTGCGCAATCGTCAGCGGATGCAGCGTCACAATCTTCGCCGGCTGTTGCAGGTACTCATCCATGTCCGCCACGTTTGTATACTCGGGACACGGATCGATAAAGGCGATGTGACCCGCCCATCCGGGTCCGGAAGTAAAGTAATCGATGCCGCCACCCGTCTTTTCATCAATCAGATCGGAGAAATATTCAATATTCTCGGTTGTCGGATAGAGGACGTTCTCGGGCAAAGGACGCAGATCCTCATCGATTTTGTTGATGAAATACTTCATGAACGAATAAGTGAAGCCGCTTCTGTAGGTCGGCGGCGCCACATTGCCGTCCTCGTCGGCCCACTCGTCCATCGTCACAAAAACGCAGTTTTTGCAGTCAACACGATTGCGGTTGATCAGCTCCGCCAGCGGCATATGGCTGTTCGGATTGGGGTTGCCGAAAATAGTCGAGAACCTTTCTCCGGTGAGCATCGAATTCCGAATGCCCATAAACTTTTCCGCCATCACAACAACGCCGGAATTCGCCAATATCCTGATGTTGACATCCGGATTCGGGTGTTGCTCCAGCTCCTCCGGGGTCATCTTGCGCAGTCGCTCAACCACCTCGTGATCCTTAAACGGAACCCAATCCGCCGGTGTAAAAGTGAACTTTCCAGTTTCTTCAGTACTCATATATATACCTCCAGCCCAAATAAATAATGGATTACTCTCAGTATAGCCCAGTTCTCACCGACTTGTCATGCTCGCTCCCCGTCTTTCCGGACAAATCCCAAATTATCCGCTCAATTACTAAAATTAATGCATGAAAAAATGAAATAAGTTGATTTTTGCGGCAAATATGCAATAATTGTGTCATCAACAGGAGGTTATAAAGATGCAAACGCAAGATAAGGCTCTGAGTAGGCAGAGGAATAATAATCGCTGGGCTTTTGGCATGGGTACCATCGGCCGCGACGCTTTCTACACGATGGTCAGCATGTATCTCATCTATTATCTGACCGACGTGCTCAATGTTTCCGTAGGGACCATGTGGAGTATCAACTTTGTATACATGGGGCTGAGAATATTCGACGCACTGAATGACCCCTTCATGGGACTGGTGGTAGATAATACGAAATCGCGCTGGGGCAAATTCCGTCCCTGGATTGTCATCGGCGCCCTCTTATCCGGAATCTTTATGGTCTTTCTATTCACCGATGTCGGACTGAAAGGTTGGCAGTATATCCTCTATTTCACGATCGCCTACGTCCTCTTTGAAGTCAGCTTCACCATGAATGATCTGGCCTACTGGTCTATGTTGCCGGCGCTAACCGAGGACCAAAAGGAACGGGAGAAGATCGGAGCGATAGCGCGTATTTGCGCCAATATCGGCCTTTTCGCCATGGTCGTAGGTATTGTGCCCATTACCAACGCTTTGGCCGCCTACACCGGCAGTATGCTGAAAGCCTATCAAATCCTGGCGATCGCGGTTGTTCTCATCATGTGGTTTTTTCAAATGATCACGGTCTTTTTCTGCCGGGAGCAGGTTCAGGGTTTGCGCAGCGAATCGGCGAGTTTGCGGGATCTCTTCCGCATTATCATAGGAAACGACCAGCTCATTTGGGTCACTATAGGTCTCCTGCTCTTCATGTTCGGCTATACGGCCACAACCAGCTTCGGCATTTACTACTTCAAGTATATTTACGGCGATGAGACTATGTATGCTCCCTTTGCCCTGGTACTGGGCGTCTCCCAGATCCTGGCGCTGATTATCTTCCCGCTGCTCAGTAAGCGTTGGAAGCGCAGTCACATATATACTTTCGGTACGGTCTTAGTCGTTATCGGTTACCTGCTCTTTTTCTTCGCGCCGGCGGGGAACTTTGCCATGATCGGGGTCGCTGGTGTTTTGATATTCATCGGCCAGGCCATGATTCAGCTCCTGATGCTCATGTTCATCACGGACTCGGTGGAATACGGAGAATGGAAATTCGGACGGCGCAACGATTCCGTGACGTTCTCTCTGCAACCTTTTATCTTCAAGATGTCCGGCGCCTTGGCCAGCGGTTTCGTGGGTGTGACCCTGGTTCTTTCGGGCATAAAAACGGACAGCGGCGTAGCCGAACTCACACCGTCACGTATAGTTTTCTTTAAGGTAATGATGATGCTCGTTCCGCTCGCCCTAATCGTTTTAGGCTTCTTAATTTGGAAGAAGAAGTACACCCTGAATGAAGTGCGCTACGCGGAGATCCTCGAAGATCTGCGCGTTCGCCGCGAAGCCGAAAAGACGGAGGAGGAATTATAAATGTTTAATATGCGAAGCCGGGTGCGCGACATCTACGCTCATCCGGTCGGGCGCGATATCCTGGACAAAATCCTGATGCAAATGGGGCGCTCCTCCAAGTGGATTACTAATCCTCTTGTGGCTTCGCTCCGTCTCTCGACGTTGCGGAAGCTTGTAGGTACAAAAGTTGGCACTGATCTTTTCGACACCTTTATCAATCTCCTGAACAGCGAGCCGGACAAACCGCGGACGGATAAAGTGCCGGATACGCCCCGCTGGTGGAAAGAAGCGGTCTTTTACCAGATTTACCCTATCTCTTTTCAGGACAGCAACGGTGATGGCATTGGTGACCTGCAGGGTATTATTCAACGCTTGGACACTTTACATGACCTGGGTATTGACGCGCTCTGGCTCTGTCCCGTCTATGATTCGCCCTTCGATGACAACGGCTACGATATCCGCGATTACCGTGCCATCCTCAGACAATTCGGCACGCTGGAAGACATGGATGAGCTCATTGCCGCCGTTCATGCGCGGGGGATGCGCATTATCATGGACCTGGTGGTTAATCACAGTTCGGACGAACACCCGTTCTTCTTGGAGGCCATGCGGGATCCGAACTCGCCGAAGCGCGAATACTATTTCTTTCGTGAAGGTAAGGAAGACGGCGGTCCGCCCAACAATTGGAAGTCGTTTTTCAGCGGCTCGGCGTGGAAGAAGATGCCCGACAAGAGTTACGCTCTCCATCTCTTTTCGTCGAAGCAGATGGATTTCAACTGGGACTCCCCTGCCCTCCGCGACGAGGTCGCGGCCATTGTGCGCTGGTGGCTGGAACGCGGTATCGACGGCTTCCGTCTGGATGTCATCAACTATATTTCCAAACGTCCGGGTCTGCCGGACGGCAACCGCTTTGTCGGCGACTTGGTGGAATTCACCGGGATTGAGCACTATTTCTACGGACCCAAACTCCACAGCTATCTGCGCGAGCTCCGGCAAAATGCCTTCGACCCTTACGAGGCGTTTTCCGTAGGCGAGACGCCCGGAGTAGGCCGGGAAATGGGTAAACTCCTTACCCAGCAGGACCGCGCCGAGCTCGATTTGATTTTTAATTTCGATCACCTGGAAATGCCCGGACATATGCGTTTTGATGATTATCGCTACGATCTGAATTTCCTCAAACGCTACTATATCGACTATTCGCGTTCCCTGACCGGACATGAGTGGCTGAGTCTTTTCCTGGAGAACCATGACAATCCCCGCATGAGCTCGAAAGTCAATCCCAATCCTACCCTACGCGAACCTTTGTCCAAGCTCTTAATCAGCATCCTGCTCCTGCTGAAAGGTACACCATTTCTTTTCCAGGGTCAGGAATTGGGTCGGGGCAATCAGGATTTCGCTTCTCTGGATGAATTCCGTGACGTGGAGAGTCTCAACAGGTACCGGGCTCTCCTGGATGAGGGCAAGTCCGAGGAAGAGGCTCTCAATGTTTTGCGGGTAGGCTCACGCGATCACAGCCGTATTGTTATGGCTTGGGATGACAGTCCGAACGGCGGTTTTTCCACGATCGAACCGTGGATTCGCCAGGACGCGCTTTATCGGGATGTCAATGTTGCCGCTCAACGTGACGACGCTGCTTCCGTCTGGCGCTTTACGCAGGATCTGATCCGCCTGAGGCGAAGTATTGCCGGCTTTGCTTATGCGGATATCAGCTTTCTTGAGGAAGCGCGGAAAGACTATTTTTGTTGGGAGCGTACGGTAAAAGCAACACAGGGCACAAATCAAAGCGCGGATGTTTCCGCCTGTACTATCCGTGTGGAAATGAATCTCTCCGCTGAGCGCAAAGCCTTGCCTACGCTTCGGAAAGCCGACGCTCAACTCGTACTCCGCAATTATCCGCTTAAAGAGGTGTCGCGTTTATTTGAACCCTACGAAGTCCGCATCTGGCGTTATTAGTATGCGGAAACAATAACTTTTCACCCGTCTTGTCGCTTGTCTTTTGCTTTTTTCTTTAAGACAAAGGCGAGAACAGTTCCGCTTACGATACCGATCCCTCCCATCACAAAAATGATTGTAATGAAGATGTGCATGGCGGGCCTGGCTATATTCGTAACCTCGTTTATAACATCTCTAAGTATCAGTCGTGTTATTGCTCTAACGAGGAAACCAGACCCCACAATGATTGCGCCGGATATTGCAATATATACTCCCGCAAGCCAACCGTATTTCCTGGCAAGAGAGGCGATGAACTTGGGAAGATTGCGATAATCAAAGCTACGAGAATCGGCGGGAGGTTCGGAACCGGTAACATCGCTATCTCTTTTGTTACTCGGGATATCTTGTGAAGGTTCATCTTCGGAAAGTAGCCAATCCGTCGATACACCGAAAGTTTTCGCTAACAGAAGCAGTTTATCCACCTCCGGAGTCGATGTTCCGGTTTCCCACTTGCTTATAGATTGGCTTGAAACCCTTAAAATACCTGCTAACTCTTCTTGGGATAGACCCGCCTTTTGCCGACAGTAGAGTATTTTTTCCGATAAATTCATGCTCGTAAACCTCCTTTGTTATAAGTCTACGGATATTGTACAAATATTGTACAAAAATTTGCAATCGCATTCTATACACTGAAGTTTGAAATATGGTATTTTTGTGCCGTGCGGTTAT
>JAAZJE010000025.1 GCA_012800515.1 Clostridiaceae bacterium | reverse complement strand
TTGCGCGCCAAAACGACATGGAAATATTCGCCGAGGTAAGGGTGAACGACACTCACGACGCGGTCGGCACATGGGAAGAGCCTCATAGTATGATGGCCCAATTTAAGTTAGATAATCCGGATTATCTGGTGGCCAGAAATCAAAGTGTTTACGATATAGTTTGCGGAAAATGGACTGCTTACGATTTCGGTCAGCCGGCCGTTCGGGAAAAGTTCCTGGCTATAGTTAAGGACCTCATTGACAATTACGCCGGAGTAGGCGGATTGGACGGCATCCATTTCGATCTTTACAGACACGGCATGTTCTTCCGATCGGTGGCGGAGGGCGGCAAGGCTTCGCAGGAGGAAATTGATGCTTTCACACAAATATTTGCCGATATACACCAATATGCGGAGCAAAAGGGTAAAGAGCGCGGCTTCCCGATCCTAATCTCGATGCGTACGCCGGACTCGCTTGGTCATTGTAAAGACATCGGCATGGATCTGGAAGAGTGGATGCGTCGAGGTTATGTTGATCTGCTCATGACTACCGGATATGCCAAACTTGAGAGCTGGCAGACGATGAGCGATCTTTGCCACGGATACGGTATCAAGTATTACGCGACCGATGATACTGCGGGAGATAGTCCCATGTATAACAATGGATTGCCGGCTGAATTCAAACGTCGTTCCCAGGAGGCACACTTTGGGCGCATCGCCTCGGCCTTCCAGGAAGGTGCGGACGGCATACATTATTTCAACTCCTACTTCCAGAGCGCTTATGTGAACTTCATGCGTTCCGACTACGCTTCAATGGCCGGAGCAACGAAGCGTTACTACATAACACAGTTTACGCAAATACCGGCGGAGCGCCTTTCGATATCGGCCAGAAAACATCAGAAAAACCTGCCCCAGCTCTGGTGTGAGGAACCGGCCCTAATCTCTCCGGGAAAGACAAACAACTACATACTTGAGTCCGGTGATTCGGCCGCACTTATTGCGGAACAGGGCGGACAAGTAGAATTTCTGGGCATTTTGTATGGTGAAATCAGCGCTCCGCAGAATCTGCAAATAACCACGCAGGGGCAGGAGTGGACTTATCTCCTTTCCAACGGCAGAGTGCATTACTTCAAGATCCCGGATACAGCTATACTGGCAGGCGAAAACGAAGTATCCATAAGCATATCAGGCGAGCCCTGCAGTGATCTGGACTGGAAAACACTGATACAAGGAGACAGAAAACCCTCATCCGGCCCGAAAGACGGTAATTTCCGCCGCATAACAAACGGTGGTGCGGAGGACTTAGTCGATACGGATAATGACGGCACTCCGGACGCGCTGGCATTTATCGATGACGGCACCGGCGGCCCTGGTATTTTTTGCGCACTTCCGATACCCGGTGCGGGTACTTATGCCGGAGACGATTTTGATGTAAATATGCGCTTTGATGTTCAGGTAGTCTCTGCCTCCGATGATCGGGCGGTCGTTTTGCGCGTCGGTGACGGACAACATACGGAAGTGATTTCTTTCACGACAGATAAGATCAGCCTTCTGAGTAGCGGCGTGTCCGTGGATTATACAACCACGGAAATGAAATCTTATGAGTTACAGATGACGGACAGCGAGCTGATCCTCAGGTCAGGAAACGCCGAATCCGGTTACAGCGAGATCCTGCGGGGAACCCTGGAGTGGACGGTTGATGATTCCCGAGCCGGCTTTAAGGGTGTGGATACACACGTGAATAATCTGTACGGGTGCGGCTTTTACATAGGTTCAATGTCCAATGAGGGAACGGGAACCGCTTACTGGAAAAATGTAGCGGTCGGCCAACCCGCGGGCAGTGAAATCATTCACGACTTCTGTGTGGAGAGCCGCAGCACACCGCCTTTGAACCCACATCCGATGAAGATGTGTTACGACATTTTTGCAAACTATGATCCTTGGCACGGAGGTCCGATTGGCGGCACCCCAGCCACCTACTTTCAGGGATATAAATCCCAAAAAGATTCTAATGACAAATGGCCTCTTTTCCTGACCACAGGCAATCGCCGGTGGCAGAGCACCGGCGTCGTAGTCGAGGTGGATATCAATGTTACAAAGGGCAAAGTGGTACTGGCAGCTTCAAATGGTGGCGAGGTGATATTCCAGGTGATTGGCCCACAGTACACGATCTTCCCCGGCGACTCAGGCGATCTGGATCAGGGACCCATTGCTTTATGGACAGGCGCTGAGCCGCATACGCGCCGCATTGACTTCCATTCAAATGGCAAGATGAATTATTTTGCCTTTAAGTTAGATGAAGCCGGAGTGCCGCAGGCAAGTATGAACGGCGTCGCACGCAATGTTACCCGGTTCTTAAATTCAAGTCAGGCGGCTTTCTTTACGGGAGATCCAAATTCGGGAGAACAGCGTATTCTGCGGTGGAGCGGTGTACTTGTTAAACCGATGAGTGATGATGCCGAGTTCGAAATGGGTCAGATCAGGATTGCCTACGATACCAAGATCGCAGACGATAATTTACGCGCGGCTCTCAATGAGGTGCTAAGCGAAGCTCCGGACTTACCCGAGAATGTGGTGATTTCGCCTGATTCTCTGATTACCAATTGTGACCTGCGGTATCGAATCGGAGATCATCCACAAAAACTTGATCTGAGCGGCAGGGGAATCTGTGACCTAACCGGAATGGACTTTGCGCTCGGACTGATCGAACTGAATCTCAGCCATAATAATTTGTCCTCGCCGTATCCGATAAGGAACATCTCTGTTTTGCGTAAGTTAGATCTATCCTATAACCCCCTACTTTCCAATACGGAATTGCAGTACATCACGAAAAGAACTACCGATCTCAACTTGAGCGGCAATCCTCTACTGACTGATTTCAGTGCTTTAGGGCTGGCTACCAAGACTTATTTAGTCAATCTCACCATCGACAACGGTGCCGTGGCCGACATTTCGTCCCTGGCGGCTGCCCGGGATGCGGCAACACTCCTGGTTAGGAATCAAGTTGTAACTATCAAGCCGGAGGAGTCTACTTTTGACAATCCGATCAAAGGTCTCGACGGCAGTCCCGTGCCGCTTGATTCCGAATGGCTGGAGGAAGTGCCGGGCGAAGTTGGCAAACTGAGGCTGAAAGAGGGGCATCCGGATAATTTCGGTGCAGGCTGGTCGCTGTCTTTGAAAAACGCGGGTGGAGGAGATAGAGGAACCTTCAGCGGAACACTGATTGTAGATACAAGCGAGCCATTGACTGTTTCCGTGGAAAAGCTCTGGGATGATGCTGACAATCAGGACGGTCTGCGGCCGGAGAGCATCGATATCAGTCTGTTCCGGGCTGTCGGAGCAGCAGATCCCGCGTTAGTAGAGACCAAGAGCGTAACCCCGGATGCGGACGGCAAATGGCTGGCGAGCTTTACGAGCCTTTCCAAGTACGAGGGTATGGAGGAGATCGTCTACACAGTAGATGAGGCGGAAGTGCCGACCGGCTACACGAAAGCGATTACCGGCACGGTTGCGGAAGGGGTCACAATCACGAACGCGCATACGCCCGCGACAGTGGAT
>JAAZJE010000024.1 GCA_012800515.1 Clostridiaceae bacterium | reverse complement strand
TGAATTCCGCCTTCATGGCGGTGATCCAAGTTTAGGAGGCAGTTAGCTTTTTGTCATTGGCCTTCCGGCTCCGCGCCTGTGGCCTTATTAGCCCGCGGTAATGGCCTGCGCGGGTGGCCTTCTCAGCCCGCGGAGGTGGCCTTCAGCGCCCGCGGTTTCCATACTTGATTCTGGCCTACTATATTGTTCTGATAAACCAGCACAGATTCTCTTTATTTCGTCGAGGGAAGAAAACGGCTTCCGCGCCGCCGTCATCGATGCCTTCCGCGCTATTTTGGAGAAGTAGTTGGGCAAATCAGTGGGTAAATCACCGGATAATTCGGCGATTTTGCAAGTAGTTCATAAACGGTTTATTCGCCGAATTAGCGGGCAAATCAGCGGGTTATTCGGCGGCTGCCTTTTCACAAAGTTGTTCCAGCGGACAGCCCGCGCAGTTCATTTTCTTTTTGCAATGTTCCTTGCCGTTTTGCACGATAAGGGCGTGGAAATGGTTGTATAGCGCCGCGTCGCGGGGGAGGCCGGCTTCGCAAAAACTCTTCACTTCCATATAGCTTTTCCCGGCCTTGATCGGGTAACGTCCGAAGAACCTCATCGTATAGGCGTCCACCACAAAAGACGGCAGGTCGAAAGCGTAGAGCAGAATGGAATCCGCCGTCTCGTTGCCGACTCCCCGGACCCGTAGAAGTTCGGAGCGGACCTCCGGCAGGGGGCGGCTTTTTATCAAGTCGACGTCTCCGCCACAGTTCATAAACCATTCCGTGACAGCCCTGAGATACTGCGCCTTTTGCCGGAAGTAACCCGTGGGACGGATGATTTCCTCCAGTTCCTCTACGGGCAGGTCCAGGATCCGCTCGGGCGACAAATTTCCGTCAAACCGCTCGATCGCTTTCTCCACGTTCGTCCATACCGTATTCTGTGTGAGAACCGCGCCTACAATCACCTCGAAAGGCGTGTCGGCGGGCCACCACTGCAGATCGCCGTAGTGGGAATATAGGGTCCGATAGATTTTTTCGAGCTCTTGCATCACGTACTTCTTTCAATCAGGAATCTACAAATATTTGCTTGCTTCTCTAATACTCAAATTATCCATCTCATCTCCATGGGCTGCCAAAAAACTTCTTACCCACTCGGGATTTGTTTTTGAATAATCGCGCAGACTCCAGCCGATGGCCTTATTGATAAAGAACTCCGTGCTCCCCAAATTATTCACTATTATTTCCGCAAGCAACTGCGTGTTCGTCTTATCTCTCCTGTGAAGCTGATGAATAATCGCGATTCTGCGCACCCAAAAATCCTCATCTGTCGACCATCCCAGCATCAATTCGCTTATTCTTTCATCAACAAAAGCTATGTCTCCAACTATCCCGCTGAGACCGTCAATCGTATCCCACCACTGTTTTGTTTTTACATATTTCTTTATCCGCAGAACGTCGGCAAATGTTAAAAAGTTTTGCATTGCGCTCAGGTAGTCCACCACAAAATACTGGAACTCCCTATGCTCATCCTCATAACACCTATCAAGCAAATCCCAATCAATTATCTTTTTCTTTTTCGCTTCTTTCAGAAACTCCCGATAAACCGCCCTTCTTTTCGGTGTCGGTAAGCCGTAAAACAAAAACAGGTTCCTCATATACGCGACCATACTTTCCGCTTTTTCACCGTCGCTGTTTTGTTCAAATAGTTCCCTGAGTTCAGTATATTCGGCCATCCCAATCTGCCCCGCATTCGTCCCGCAATTTCCGATTTATCCGAATTTAATTCTACACGTAATTAGGCGGCGCCGCTATTGTGCGACTGCTGACAACGCACAACTCCCGCGGACGTCGCAATTTTTGTCCACCTACCTTGGAGGGCGGAGATCCGCCAAGGTCCCTTCGTCGACGGCTCAAAGATGGCGGAGTACCGCGCTCCGCACAAAAAATATGGGTGGACAATATTTTCGATCCCTGGCACGTTTCCCGCAGACGTCGCGATTTTTGTCCTCCTGCCTCGGAGGGCGGAGAGCCGCCAAGGTTCCTCCACCAACGCCTCAAGGACGGCGGAATACCGCGCTCCGCACAAAAAAGAGTAGGTGGACAATATTTTCGATCTCCACACCCAGCGTGCCACAGCTCCCGCGGACATCGCAATTTTTGTCCACCTACCTTGGAGGGCGGCAATCCGCCAAAGTCGCTCTGCCGACACTTCGAGGACGGCGGACTGCCGCGCTCCGTACAAAAAACAGTGGGTGGACAATATTTTCGATCCTTGGCATGGTTCCCGCGGACGTCGCAATTTTTGTCCACCTACCTTGGATGGCGGAGATCCGCCAAGCTCGCTTTCCCGACACCTCAAGGATGGCGGACTGCCGCGCTCCGCACAAAAAAGAGTAGGTGGACAATATTTTCGATCCCTGGCACGGCTCACGCGGACACCGCAATTTTTGTCCACCTACCTTGGAGGGCGGAGATCCGCCAAGGTCGCTCTGTCGATGACTCAAGGACGGCGGACTGCCGCGCTCCGCGCAAAAAAGAGTGGGTGGACAATATTTTCGATCCCCGGCACGGTTCACGCCTGTTACATAATCCACTTCCGATTGATATTGTGGCGGCTGATCAGGAACAACGCCGCCGCAAAAAGAAGCAGCAGTCCGAAAGACAGAAGCGGCGGAAGAACGTTCGCGCCCGTGATCGCACCGTTGAGCAGATCGGTTCCGTAAGTGAGCGGCAGACAGTAGGAAATAGGGCGTAAAAATACCGGCAGATCGGAAAGCGGTATGAATAGTCCGCAGAGAAACAGCATCGGAAAGCGGAAAAAGTTCGAAAAGGTCTGAGCTTCGAATACCTGCTCCGCCGACACCGCGATCAGAAGTCCCAGCAGTGCCGAGGTTAAGGCAATCAGCAAAACGGCGGGGATGACCACGGCCCAACTCACCGCTCGCAGATCGATAAAGAAAGCGGCAAAAATCACCGGGACAAATGCGTTAAAAATTCCGAACAGAACGGTTCCGGCAATTTTCGCCAACACCATTATGCTTAGGCTGATCGGAGCCAGCATTAATCGCTCAAACGACCTGCCGCTTCGCTCAAAAGTAATGGTGACGGCCAGCATGGAGGTCGTGCCGAACAGAACGCTCATGGAAATCAGGCCGGGCAGGAGCGTCAAAATACTTCCGCCGGGGGAGCGGATAAGCTGCATAAGTGTCCACGAAAGAGGAAAAATAATGCCCCAGCTGATATTCGGCGGCTTCAGATAATAGTTCTTCACGTCCTTCTTCAAAATATTCCAAAACGCGATCCAGCTTTTCATCGGCGACCTCCCCTCTCCTTGTCCTTTTTCAGCACCGAGGATTCGATTCCGGTCAATTCGACGAATACATCTTCCAGAGAGGGCCGCAACTCCCTCGCCTCATACACATTTATTCCTCTGTCGTGAAAAAACTCCATGACCGGAAGCAAAGGAATCCGCCGCTCCGACACCATCACAAGAGAGTGGTCGACCCGAACCTCAACTTTACTCCCCGCGAAACCGGCCTGCAGTTCGGCGACAAGTTCGGAGGCGAGATCTTCGGCATTTCTGTCCGTGACAAAGCGGATAGTATGGTCATGAGCGACGCTCTCCATCAACTCGGGAACGGTGCCCGACGCAACGATTTGCCCGTCCGCTATAAAAGCGACACGGTCACAGAGACGCTCAGCTTCTTCAATATAGTGGGTGGTGAGAAAGATGGTAACGCCCTGCCGTTTCAGCCCCATGATCATTTCGCGGATTTGGCGCGAACTCTCCACATCAATCCCCGTCGTCGGCTCATCCAGAAACAGCACCTGCGGGGAGTGGATCAACGCCGCGGCGATGGTCAGCTTGCGACGCATCCCTTTGGAATAGGCCTTGAACGGCCGCTTGCCCGCTCCCTTCAGCCCGAACCGCTCCAAAAGCAGACGCGCCTTCGCCTCCCTCTCCTGCTTGCGCATCCCGTACAGAGCCGCGCAAAAACAGAGATTCTCAAACCCGTCCATTTCGTTGTAGAGATTGCTCTCATCCGGAACAATCCCCATGATCGCCCGGGCCCTCTTTATCTGCTCCTTCACATCTATGCCGCCGACCGTAATTTCTCCGGCCGTGGGACGGGACAGACCGATCATCATATTGATCGTTGACGTCTTTCCCGCCCCGTTCGGCCCCAAAAAGCCGAATATTTCACCTTTGCGGATTTCAAAGGAAATGTCGTTGACAGCAGTGAAATCACCGTATTTCTTTGTAAGACTTGTAACTTTGACCATTTCCGCGGTCTCTTTTCTTTTGAACCTTATTCTCCGGTCGCTATCCTTCGGCCGCTACCCTTCGGTCGCTGCCCTTTGGCCGCTATCCTCCGGTCTCTGTCCTTAGGTCACTACTTTTCGGCCGCTACCCTTCAAGCCTCCGACCTGCTCAGTCGCGATCCGTGCCGTGGCAGAACTCCCTGACCTCGTCGCTGCACTTTCCCTTTTTGGGGCATTCCGGCATTTCGACGGCGGGGCAGTCGTCGCGCTCCTCCGGCTGACAAACTCCCTGCTTGACAGCCGCCAGAGCCTCCAGCTCCTGCGCCAATTCTTGCAAAGCTGTCCGTTCCACAGCGTAGTGCATGAAATATCCGCGCTTTTCCCCGACGAGCAGGCCCGCCTCACGTAGCACTTTCAGGTGCTGGGATACGGTCGCCTCGGTCAGCCCCAACTCGTTTGCCAATGCCCGAACACAGTAATTGTGCCGCAGAAGCAAGTTCAAAATGTTCATACGTGTTTCGTCAGCGATTGCCTTCAATACCTTTTGCTTATCCATGAGAATTTTCCTCCCTTTTAATTAGCTGCACGCCTAATCAAATTATAATACGCCCTTCTAATTCGGTCAAAGCCTAATTGGAAGGCTTTTCCAGCACCTGCACAAAAATATATTTGACCCTTCACCAATATGGCGTAATTATGATAAAATAACGCCATCAACGAGCGAAAGCTCCGAGGAGGCAAGAGAATGATTGATATCCGTCCCGTATCAGATTTGCGCAATAACTTCCGTGCGATAGAGGAAAGCGTTAAAAACGGAAATCCTGTGTACCTAACCAAGAACGGCTATGGCTCCATGGTTGTGATGAGCCTGGAGCACTATACCGCTCTCACCCAAGACATTGAAATGAAGCTGGACGAAGCCGACGCGGCCGCAGAAACGAACCCTGTGCGGCACACGCACGAGGAGGTCTTTGAGCGTGTCAGAAAACGCATCCCGAGGTAAGCACTATACTCTGCGTTATCTTGACCTGTTTTTGGAAGATCTTAGCCGGATTGTGGACTATATCAGCCATGAGCTGGAAAACCCGATGGCGGCGGACAACCTGGTCAACGCTGTAGAAGACGCCATCCAAAAGCGCAGTAGTTGTGCGGAAGCATTTGAACAGTACCCTTCGAAACGGGATAGGCAGTATCCCTATTACCGTATCTACGTGAAAAACTACACTGTCTTTTACGTTGTCATCGGCAATGTTATGGAAGTAAGGCGTATCCTCTACAGCCGAAGAGACCTGAACGAACATATTTAGCACAACTTAATTCTGCAACGATGAACTTTTCAGTGATTTGGCGACTCGCTCGCCGATTTTGCAAGCTCCAGGTATACCTCGCGATTCTTATCAATACAGCGTTTTGACAAGTCCAAAACATCCTCATTCGAGGCGAGTTGCTCTTCCGCAGAACAGGGCAGCTTTGTCGGCGATTGATCTAACATTTCTGCGCACCGTCGTACACGGCGATTTCCGCACGCAGAACCACGTACAGATCGTCGTCCTGGGTAAAGATCCGCGCGTCTTTCGGTCGCGGGCAGATGCGGCGGATCAGGCGCCCTTCGGGCAGAGCCCAGACTTCCAGCCAACCGTCGCGCTCAATCAGGAAACGTCCGGTTCGACCGGTACCGCGGATACCGTGCGCATTCTGAACTTTCAGCTCGCCGACCGAGTTTAGGTTGAGGGGTTGGAGGATTAATGAACTTTCATCCAAAGTGGCGAAGAGCCAGCGTCCTTCATCATCTAAGAAGCGCGTGAGCCATTGGCCGGGTGTCAACTGACCTATGATGGCGGCGTGTATCCAGGCCGCTTTGCCATCGGCCGTGTCGTCAGCGGCGCCGTTGGCCGTTTCGCCGACTGTGTCGTCAGCTTCGCCGACCGTGTCGTCAGCTGTGCCACCGCTCATGTTGCCGATCTGGCTACCCGACTGCGGCGCGAACTCCGGTCGAACGGACGCTACCACCTGCAGGCTGTCGGCATCGATGCGCACGATTTGGCACAGTCCCGGCTTGGGAGGACAGGAGCGACAGTCCGCGTGCACATTTGTACCGCCCAGGAGAAATCGACCGGAATCGGTCGCCACAATGGAGCAGATCGCCTGATTAGGAACGGCGTCGGTGTTGAACCGGGCTTCGCCGGCGGAAGGATTATAACGGATCAGCGTGCCGCCGAGGTGGCCGTAGTGATGGCTGCAGACGTAGTAGATTGAGCCGTTGGCCACGCACATGGACAGCGGGCGCATCGATTCCGGCGGATGCACAACGACGCGCGGATTCTCGGGGAAGCGGGCGGCCCGGGCGGGATCATAGGCGACGAGCTGCCCCTGGGTGTAGGACGCCATGTAAATCAGGCCGTCGAGCCCGGCGACCTGCAGGACCTCGCCGACACCGCCGGTCGCGCGACCCATATCCGCGGTCTCGCCCGTGTCGAGACGAACCTCCGTGAAGCGTTGCGAAATAAACGGCGTGGCCAATAGGCGATTGCGGTCGATCCGATAGAGGCAGTCGACGGCGCCGATCGCGTCCGAATCCAGCCGGACGGTGTTCTCTATCGCTCTGTTCCGGGGATCCAGCCGGGTGAAAAAGCCGTACAGATTGAGACTGACGATTTTACCGTCGCGCGTCATCCGCAATGAGTATATCGGCGCGTCCGGCAGGCTGAGCAAGCGCTCGCAGGTGTTCTTGGCCAAATCCCAGCGCCAGAGCACGGAGTTGCCGTCGTCGGCGGTCGCACCGTAGGCACAGCCGTCCGCCCCACCGAACCAGGTCGCGGCGCAGGCGGGCTCCGGTCCGGGTACGAAAGCCTTCAGATCCGGTCGGAACCAGCCGTGGCCGTGCAGGTACAACGCGCCGTCTTCCTCGCGCCGGAACAGGCGGGACCACCACAGTCCGTCGTCATCCATCCCGTCATTCGAGTAGAGCAGTTCAATGGCATTATCGCAGGGATCCCAGGTGAAAATATCCATCCCCGGCGTACCGACGACGAACAGGTGCCTGCCGTCGGCGAGCATGATATTGCTCCGGGTATAATTGCTGCTCGTCGGCAGTTTCGGCATAGTCCTGACCACCTGCTCGGAGCGGGTGTCAAAGACAAACGCCTGGAGACCGAAACTTTCCTGGCAGTAGGCCTGGCCGTACAGAAGTCCGGTCGGCGGGTCGTAAGTCAGACCGCCACCCGACACCAGTGAATGCGACATGCCGGTCGGGAAACTGCGCACTTCGCCGCTGCCCAAATCGAGCCGGACGATCTCATCGAGGAAGCCGCACAGCCAGAGGATATCGTCCTCGGCGTAGCTGGCGCCGTAGAAGCCGAAATGCCCTTGCCGCCAATCGAACCTGTAGATTCGGTTTCGGCCCGATGCTTCGAGCAGAACGGCGAGGCAGCCGGACTGCGAATTCCAGGTACTGTGCCAGAAGCGTTCGGCGCCGGTTTCCGGATCGGTTCCGGCGGGGACCAGGTGCGCGTTGATAAAGGGATCGCGCGAGGCTGGAATGGGGACGTGCTGGGCGGTTATTTCCGACATATGTAAACCTCCGTCAGACGCGCACGGCATGTTTGGCGAAGCAATCAGGATCGCCGGGCTGTCCGCTTAATGATAGCAGAATGGGCGCGTTACGGGCGGCTTTTATCGCTTTACTTTTACCTAAGCTGTCGGCATAATCGTTATGTAGCAATCGTTATATAAACATGCTGTTCGGGGACAGGGAGGTCGCCATGTTACTTCTCGTTATTAACACATTTATAAAAACATTAGAGCAATCGCTCGGAGGTCTGTTGCTGCCGTTTCTTGCGGTTGTGGGCATCTTGATTATTGTTCAGGTTGCGCTTTATCTCTATCGGAAAGACATTTACGAAAAATCGGAATATTATGCTCTGACCAAATACCCTTACAGAACCGTGCTGAAAGACACCGGCCTGTACGGCGAATATTTGATTTATAAGAACCTTCGCAACCTGCCCGGCGAGAAAAAGTTTCTCTTCAACAGCTATGTTCCCAAAGACGACGGAGGGACGACCGAAATCGATGTAATTATGCTTCACTCTTCGGGCATCTACGTTTTTGAATCCAAAAACTACAGTGGCGCGATATATGGCACCGAAACGCATAGGACTTGGACGCAGGTATTCCGCAATGGTCATAAGGAAAAGTTCTACAATCCTCTGATGCAAAACAACACCCACATAAAATGGCTACAGGCGTTTCTGCCCGAAATCCCCAAAGATACGTTCTTTTCCGTCATTGCTTTCAGCGACCGCTGTCGTCTGCAAAAAATCAATCTGACGAGCGGCCGCCATCTGGTAATGCATCGCGGTGAAATTTATGAGGCTCTCAGGTGGCGTTCGGAGCGCCGGGTCCTGTCCGAGGAGACAATCGACCGGCTTTATCAGAAGCTCTACCCGCTCACCCAAGTCTCGGCGGAAGCTAAACAGGCTCATATCGAGGCGATAGCAAAGCAACAGGCCTCCGCGCCGACCCCCGCAAGTATTCCCGAAGTTGGCAGTTCCCCAGCCGTTCCCGTCCCCACCAGCGTTCCCGTCTTCACTGATGTTCCCGCCGCCATCGATGTGCCTGTAGCTACTGTTTACGATGTTCCCGTAGCCATCGATGTGCCCGGCACGCCGGATTCCCCGGAATCTGCCGCCGGTGATCCTGTCGTTCCCGATATTCCCGCTTCGCCCGATGTCGTTGACACGCCCGACCGCTCTGCCGAAGCCGACGAGCCCGGCACTCCCGGCACGCCAGAAACTGCCGCGGATCCTCCCGTTGCTGAGGTGCCCGGCGACGATGAATTCGTTGGGGAAAATATGATTTGTGCACAATGCGGCGCAAATATGGTTTTGAGGACGGCAACTCGTGGAGAACGAAAAGGCAAAAAGTTCTGGGGCTGTTCCAATTACCCGAAGTGCCGGAATTTGATTAATGTTGATTGAGGTGCCTCACTGGGATAAATACTGCTGTTGTCACAAAAAAGGAGCTAGTTTTTCGCTTGCCTTCACATTATACTTTGCAGTTAAAGTGGGGGGTGCAAAATGAAAGCAAAATATTATCTGATTTTGATATTTCTCTCAGCTATTATTCTGATTTTTACTGCTTGCGATAACGGCGGATCTGATGAAATGAATATACCGGAAGAATTTGTTCAGGGGTTTACTGTTGATAATTCAAAGCCATTAGCAAGTGTCCTCACAAAAACATATGCATTACACGACTTGAGAAGTTTTTTCGGTCAAATATCGCCAAACGAAAGTCTAATGTATGGTACACATGATGTTAAATCACTGAACATTAATCATGTGCATGAAAGATTTCCAATCGAATGTCTTAGAAAAGCAGAACCTATGAGTTATTATGTTGTATACAAAGTTAGCGAAGGCGGATATTTCTATGTGTTTTGGAGTCTCTCTGTTGATCCTTCACCGGCAAAAAAGTCTGAATATCCCACTAAAAATGCGAATAATGCCTCTGTGTACTTTACCGCATATTTGTCTCCGTCTTCGTTAAGAAAGGCAAGCGATTTTGATTCGATAAAAGAAAACTTCAGCACCGCTGAAGATGTTTCTCAAATCGATTCGGCATTGGAAATTTCATTTCTAATGTCAAGCGGGATACGATCATATAGCCTTTTAGAAAATGGTTCTGTTATGGAGATTGGGTATAAGAATAGTGATAAGATAGAATCCAGAAAAGATTTGATTGTAACAAGCAAAAACCTTCTCTCCAAAAATATCGCATCAACAGCATCACACTTAGCTTCAATTCATCCAAAAGATTTACCTTAAACCTGC
>JAAZJE010000023.1 GCA_012800515.1 Clostridiaceae bacterium | reverse complement strand
TTGTGGAGTCGCTAAACGCCAGTGAAAAAATGCGGGATCTGTTCGATGCCGGCGCTGAATTACTGCGAAAGACCTTACCGGTAGTGCCGGACGATCTGCGAGCCAATGCCGAATATATGTATTATCTAGGCTTTTTCCTGGCGCGCTGTTCAGAGACGACCTACAATGTCAAGCGTTGGTACCTTGCCAAGTCTCGTCTGGCGATAGCGGCTACCGAGGCTGAAATTCTTCAGTATCTTGATGAGCTCGAAGCAATCGCCGTCGACGAGATGCGTAACGCCGAGGCTACTTTGCCGGCGGTTAAGGCAGATTCCCGTCTGGGCTGGGAGCCCAGTATGGAATATATGTGTGATCCAAAACGTCTGGAATGGAAGCTACGCCAGGTTCAGCGCGTGATCGACAGCGAATTGCGACCCTATCGCGAAAGTCTGCGCTTCAATCACGATGTGCCCTGAGAATTGAGAATAGAATAAGGAATAAAAAGCCTTTAAATGCTCAAAAGAGGATGATGTGTGTCTGCTCCGACCTTATTGCTTGGCTTGCTCCCGTGCGCGATATTGAGACGGTGTTTCACCACAATGCCGTTTGAAAAACCGGTAAAAATGACTATTTTCCGTAAAATTAAATTTTTCGGCAATTTCGCTAAAACTCAGATCGGAGAACTTGAGAAAATATTTGATAAATCCAATGCGCACCTCGATGGTTTTCCGTTTAAAGGACATTCCATACAGCTCCAGAAGCACACGATTGAGCTGACTGGGACTTAGATGCACTTCGTGGCACAGATCATCTATCCGTGCGTTGCAGTTTTCGATTCTTCCGAAAAACTGTTCAATGACGAATCGGCGGTAGTTGGGATTTGTCCCGACGGCTCTGCTACTTGTGCCGGAGCTACTCCGCTCACATACGGTATCACAGATCGTTTGAAAAACTGCCGACAGCAGTGCGCAAATCAGTCCGCCCACCTCTAGTGCGATGGGATCTTTGACCGCAACATCGACGAGAAGATCGACGAGAAGCATGATACGATTGTCGGCCGAGAATGAGAAGAAGCCGTTTTTTTGAATGTACGCCAAAGCGGACGTCATTTTTTTTGCACTGTTGTCGGGTACATCCTGATCCACGCGAAACCATACACTGCAACGCTTCTCCGGCAGATCTCTGTTGCAGACATGGGCATGGGAGATAAACGGTGCCAGTAAAAATACGTATGCATCGGCATAGGGATAAGTGCAACCGTCTATGAACTGAAAGCCGGAACCGCGTCTGTTAACGATGAGTTCAAACCCGGCATGGGTATGTTCCTCGGATCCGTCGTAGATGATTTCCTCGGAAAAAACAGCATCATCACGGTCACTCTCCCGAAACGCTCTGGTCAGAAGAACGCATTCCAACGGCAAATCACCGACGATTAAATGAAATACCGGATATTCCGGTTTGCTTTTTTTCTGTATACGATGCACCCCCTTCCCATGCGAGGTATGCCCTCGTTATACAGGCTTTACCGGTGACTGTCAAACGACATAAGACGCTATTGACGTGAGGCCCAATTGACGTGAGACGCTATCAGTCGATCGGTCGATCGGCCGATAGCGTCGATCCTCAGTCAATCTACTTATAGCGCCGATTAACCGATCAGTCGATCAGTCTTGCGAATCCGGACTGGCATACAGGGCCGCCGATCGCTTCCAGAATCGTTTCGATACCGCCTTTTCGGAGGATTGCCCCGATCTCGGCAAATACGGTGTCAAGCGCTTCCCGATGTAATGCAAGGATTTGTTCGTTGTGCGCAAGTGTCGGATATATCGCATTGTTACCCAAGAAACCTTGCTTGAGCATCAGGGCGGTAAACAATGTTTTCATTGCCAACGTATGTTCCGTGAATTTGAAAGTGGCCAGGCACGGTAATCCCGTGCTGGGAATAATCGGAACATTGTGGCGGTCAGCCGCCTCTTTCCAATCTCGCAATACGGTCTGACCGACCGCTGCAACATGTTCCCAGACGCGCGTTTGTTCCATTTTTTTGATGGTTGCCAGAGCCGCGGCGAAGCCGACGCCTTCTGTCCAGTAGGTGCTGCTGATGAAAGAGATGTGTGCGCCTTCCATGGCTTCTTTTGTACCGATGACCGCCGCGATGGGATGTCCGTTACCGAGTGCCTTTGCGAAAACCGCAAGATCGGGTTCGACACCCAACATCAGATGGCTTCCGCCAAAAGTCAACCGCCAGCCGATGGTGATTTCATCAAAGATCAGAAGTCCGCCGACACGATGGATCTCGTCACGAACGTGTTCGAGGAAGCCTTCATCGGGAAGGCGATGACGTAAGGGCTCCATGATTACGCATGCCAGTCTGTCACCGTATTCAGAGATAATGCGATCGAACCCTTCCGTGTCGTTGTGACGGAAGGTGAGAGCGGTGTTCCGTAGTCCGCGCGGGACGCCGGCCGGCGCAAGTCCCGGCAAGAGTTGTCCGTCTAATGCGTCCACCTCTCCGAGGTTTGCGGCAAGATACCAGTCGCCCCATCCGTGGTAGCCGCAAATCGCGACAACGTCCCGTCCGGTCGTAGCACGGGCGATACGAACCGCAACGGAACAAATTTCACCGCCGGTACGCGCAAAGCGAGCACATTCCGCCCAAGGGTGCAGCTCCAGCAGCTTTTCAGCCAGCAGTACTTCTTCCGGTGAATTCAGTGTAGACATAGAACCGTTTTCGATGCGATCGACTACTGCTTTTGTGACATCCGGATCGGCATAGCCGAGCAGACAGGCGCCGATACCGTTTGTGGTCATATCATAGTAATGACGTCCATCCAAATCCCAGACTTCGCAACCCTTTGCCTTTACGGCATAAGCGGGCCATTGACCGGGCGCAAACTGTTCCGGACGTTTGCTGAGCAGCTGAACACCACCCGGTATAATGCGCTTTGCCTTTCGATACAGTTCCTGTGAACGTGACATAATAAATAACCCTCCTCATACATGCAATGCTGTATTTCATATTATGAAAACTCCGGAGATTTTGGTCAATGCAACAATCAAGCATCGTTTTGAAGAATGAGCTTGTTTTTTGCAGAGACAGGTATGCGGGAATTATGGTATAAATATTTCAGACAAGGAGGAATGGCTCTATTTTAAAGGTAATATTTGAAAGGGAAAACATGTATGAAGGTAGAACGTATTTCCGAATTGGAACGTAAGTATGCACTGCAATCTCTGTCCGGCCAGTTTGAGACCCACAACAACTATATTTTTGTGACCCGTTTGGAAAAGGCATTTGCCGAAAAAATAGGCACCAAATATTCAGTTGCGTTTGTAAACGGTACCGCTACGCTCCACACTGCGCTGGAAGCGGCGGGTGTCGGCATCGGCGACGAAGTTATCGTTCCACCGCTGACCATGTCATCTACATCCCTCGCGGTGTTGCAGGCGAACGCGATCCCCGTTTTCGCGGATGTTGACGAGCGCACCTTTCTCATCTCCGCCGAGGAGATCGAAAAGAAGATCACATTCAAAACTAAGGCGATTATCTGTGTGTCGCTCTACGGTCTGATGCCCGATATGGATGCTATCATGGCCGTTGCAAAAAGACACGGTCTGGTTGTCATTGAGGACGACGCCCAGTGTTTCCTCGGCACATATAAAGGTAAAAAAGCGGGCACCATCGGTGATATGTCCAGCTTTTCGTTCCAGGCCAGCAAGCATTTGACCAGCGGCGAAGGTGGCATTGTTACCACCGACAACGATGACTTTGCATTGCAATTGCGTCGTATCTCCGGACTCGGCTACGGTAGCATCTCCATAAAGAAAGCCCGCATTACAAAAGACGACATTCAGGATCCGAACTATGAACGTCATGTTGCGCTGGGCTGGAACTACCGCATGTCCGATGTGGTCGGTGCCGTCGCCCTGGCTCAGACGGAACGTATGGAAGAGCTGTGCGCCTGCCGTATAGAGAGCGGCAAAATACTGGAGGATGCCTTGTCCGGCTGCAGCTGGCTGATTCCTCAGTACACGCCTGCTGAATGCGTTCACGCATACTGGTCCGTATCCGTGCGTATGGTCAATCCCAATATCACATGGTATGACTTCCGCAGAAAATTCATGGAGCTCGGCGGTGACGGCATCTACGCCGCCTGGCAACTGACGTATTTGGAGCCGGCGTTCCGCAACAAGCGCTTCCTCGGCCGAGAGACACTTATGGAGAACTACACCTATGGAAGAGGTCTGTGCCCCGTGGCGGAAAAAGTACAGCCGCAGATGCTACAATTCAAGACGAATTACTTCGATACATCCGAAGCAGAAACGCAGGCGGAGATTCTGAAAAAGACGATCAGCTACTTTAACTAAGGAGGTATACTTATGCAAAATATATTTTCGTTGCACGGAAAAAATGTAATCTTAACGGGCGGGTGCGGCAATCTGGGCCGCGTGATGGCCAAGTATTTGCTTGACTACGGCGCCAATCTCTTCATCGCAGCCAGAACCGCTACACCGATTGCGGATCTGACGAGAAACGTACACTACCTCAAGTGTGACCTGTCGGACACCGACGCCATTCGTTCAATGTTCGCCACTGTCGATGCGGCGGGCGGCATTGATGTGCTCATCAACAACGCGGCTTACGGCGGCGGTGCCGGTGGCAAGAAAATGACAAAGACCCGCATGGAGGACTTCGACGACGAAACTTGGGAATACGGGTTGGCCGGTACTGTCGGTGTCACCTTCCGCTGTATCCGCGAGTCCATTCCTTTTTTCAAGAAAAACAACGGCGGAGTGATTGTTAATATTGCCTCCATGTACGGCATGGTCGCGCCCGATCATTCCATTTACGGCGATACCGGCGCCAACAGTCCGGTCACCTACGGCGCCGGCAAAGCCGGAGTAATCCAGTTGACCAAATACAGTGCGTCCTATCTTGCCAAGGACAATATCCGCGTCAACAGCATTACCCCCGGCCCGTTCCCCAAGGTATCCGCGACCGACCCCGATTTCCTCAAGATTTTGCAGGGCAAAACCATGCTCGGTCGCACCGGCAGTCCCGAAGAACTGGCCGGACCCCTGCTCCTACTCTGCTCCGATGCGTCTTCATTCATGACCGGCGCGAACATCGTGGTGGACGGCGGCTGGACCGCCTGGTAAAAACGGCAGGCGGCTTTTAGGTCGGTTTTCGGCAACTTTGCAGGTATATCGGGTTCACGACTGGTAAAGACTTCCCGAGACTGGTACAACTTGTAATACTGCCGAAAGAGTAGGCATAAATACCGAAAAATCAGTCTCAGGTCATCCTACATGGCTCCGAGACCCGCGGAACCTGCAAAATTGCCAAAAAGGGTAGCGCCGGCGCCGGAAAAGCGTCATCGCCACCCGGGAAACCACTCTGTGCCTGCTACACGTTTTCCGGCAGGTTCAATAATCTGAGCGCATTCCGATAGGCGATGTCCTCAAGCAGGTCGGCGCCGATTTCCCCACCGTCAATACGGGCAGAATCGTGGTCATGGAACCAGAGCCGTAGTCTCTTAAACCATGAACGGTAATTATTTGCCGGACAACGCAAGTATTGCATACCTCAGAGCGACGTAGCACCGATATTTTTGTCAGGGAAGTTCAATATCAGCAGAAATTCGTCGCGCATGTCCCGGCCTATGATTTCGTAACCGAATTTTCTATATAGACCCTGGGCCCGGATATTATCCTGAAGTGTGGTCAAGAGTATGCCGCCCTTTTTATACGCAAGTGCGGTGTCTACGGCATATCGCATCATCAGGCTCCCCAGTCCCCGGCTTTGGAAGCCGTCGCGCACCCCGATGCCGAGCCAGGGAACGCGCTTAGTCCAGTTCCAGAAGAATACATAACCGACAACAATTTCCCGGTTGCCGCTACAGGTCACGGCGACAAAGCGGTTGGTATTCGGATCCAGACGATCCTCGTTGGCCAATTTTTCGGCAAAGGCTCGATCTATGGCATGCGGCATAAAGAAGTGCTTGGTCCGTTCGGAAAAGGATTGGAAATAGTCGTAAATCCGGTCGGCGTCATCGGCGCGAATTGGTCTAACCGTAAATTTTTGCTCAGTGGTGGCGGCAGCACGCTCAACAACGGAATCAGATCCGTTGGAGGAGGTGCATTTATTGTTGTTCTCTTCGATCACTGCTGTTCCTTTCTAAGCATTCGCTTTTATTATTAGGGGACGGATGACAATAGGCGGCGGGGAGAGAGATGCTTAGTGGTCAGTTGTCCCAGATCGAGGGAGCACGATCGAGGAAGACGGCCTCGGCCGTATAGCTCCAAAGCCCGTTATTGGAGCGGATGATCGCGGCCAGATCGGTCAGCAATTCGCGCGTTTTCGACGAGAGTACAGGGGCATCGGCTCCGCTTGTATTATCGGTGATCGGCGGCGGATTGATCGTCGGGCGACCGTTGCGGGCGACTTTCTCGAGTTCATCCAGTCCAATTAGGGGCAGGCGCTTGTGGGTATAGATCAACTTTTTGCCGCCTTTAATCTCAGGCTGACGCAGGGTGGTATCGATGACGGCGTCCAGACCGCCGATGTGGGTAACCATGTAAGCGGGATCGAGCAGACCGCGGGCGAGGTAGTCAAGCGACTCGACCAGATCCTGATTAGTACCGCCGCTGTTGCCGGCGACATGGGTGCGGTTGTAGTGCAAATCGTAGAAGTTAAATTCGGCGCTGAAATTCGGGTCGGTCGGGCCGGCAAAGAAGTTCAGGCAACCGTCGTAACCGAGGATTTTGACGCCCTGTTCGACTACAGCCCGTACCGGCGCCATGACGAATACATCGTCATAGCCGCGTCCGTCGGGAGTCAGGCTGCGCAGCAGAGCCGGTACATCAGAGATGCCGGCGGTATTCACGAAATGTAAGTCGACTCCTTGTGAACGGGCGTGCCCGACAGTGAAAATCCTCGCTGCCCGATCCAGGCGTGCCTGGTCGATATCAGTCACAACCAATAGCGAAGGACGCGGCTCTATGTGCAGGGCATGATCGATCGCGCCCAGACCCATCGGACCGACGCCGGCCAGGATGGCGGCGTGCCCGCCGGGAACGATGCCCATGATGTGTTCGTAACTGTTCGGCACAAAGTGATAATTGACGTTATAGGCGCCGACGATACAGGAGATTGGTTCGGCCAGTGAGCCTCGGAAAAAACTTGAGCCCTCAAATTTCAGTAAACAATCCCTTTCCATGACGATAGATGGAATGCGCACATAGGTCGCATCACCCCCGACTTCACCGAAAGAATAGCCCGGAGCTGCGTGGACATTTTCCGGATCATTCATTGCCGGTTGAATCGCAAACCGTTCCCCCGGACTAAAGAGATGGCGCCACTTGGCACCGACTTCGATAATTTCGCCGCAGAACTCGTGACCGATAATAATTGGATTTACAGCGCAGTCGTCAGGAACGCGCTTGTGTTCCGGGCCTTGGACGGCCGCCTTATATGAAGACATACAAATGCTGTCGGAAACTACCTTAGCAAGGATTCCATCATCGCCGGTCGGTGATAGCTCGAAAGTATCGAGACGCAGATTATTTTTTCCGTATAAACGTATAGCTTTTGTAATCATGCCTGTTTTCCTGTTATTTTATCCTTTCCATCTCTGACCTGTTGTCGGCTGTTATGGCATTTTTGTAGCGGTGGTTCGCGATTGGACGACTATATTGCCCAGTGCGGTGGCCTCTATCGGCAGTACAATGACGCGTTTGCCGGTATATTCGGCAGTAAGTTCATTCAGGTACTTGTTCTTAGCTCCGCCGCCGACGATGTAGAGGCGATCCCAATTACGGCCGGCATTGCACTCCAGCGCGGTCAGAGTCTCGCGATAGCAATGTGCCAGCGAATGATAGACGCTGCTGAGCAGGTCGGCATCATCAAGCTCCTGAATGCCAAGAGCCGCGACAATCTCCGCGCGCATATTGACTGGTGCCGTAAAGCGCGGGTCATTGACATCAAATATCGCCTTGAACTGACTGCTCCGAGCCGACTCCTCAATTTGCGCAAACGAAAGACCCAGTTCCTTACACAGACACTGAAATATCCACATACCGGTGATGTTTTTGAGGTAGCGGATATAGCCGACGCCACCCTCATTGGTGAAACCGGCGGTTCTACTCTCCACGTCGGTTCGGGGATCATCCAGCTTGACACCGAGTAGCGACCAGGTGCCGCTGGAGAGGAAGGGAGCGTCTATATCCATGGGTATACCTTCGACGGCTGATGCCGTATCATGGGTCGGACAGAACAGCACCTGCGCCTGTCCGCCTACCTCGGCCGCCACCTCCGGCAGAAGTTTGCCCAGGACAAAGCCCGGCTGACGCACTTCCGGGAAGAGGCGCTCCGGCAGGCCGAGCGCCGCCACAATTTCGGAATCGAATTGGCGGCTGCGTGCGTTCAGCAAACCACTGGTGCTGGCAATCGTATACTCCTTGGCCTTGATACCGGTCAGGCGGTAGAGAAAATACTCCGGCATCATCAGAAAATCCGTTACTTCCGGTGTCAGCCGCCCGCGCAATTTGTCGTCATAGAGCTGATAAATCGTATTCATCGGCAGTTGCTGAATTCCGGTACGAGCATATAGTGCTTCGGGCGGAATCAGGCTGTGCACTGCGGCGAAAGTTGCTTCCGTGCGGCTGTCACGATAGGCGTAACAGGGATAGATCGGCTCGTCACCACGCATCAGGACGTAGTCGACGCCCCAGGTGTCGATCGAAAGGCTGGTCAGGGTCGGGAACTCGCGCAAAGTCGCGGCGATCGTCTGTTTAACCTCGTGGAAAAGGCGGTCGATATCCCAGGTCAGAGATTCGTCGACAATAGTCGGCTCGTTGGCAAAACGGTAAGTTTCGCAGGTGTGCAAGCGTCCCGCGTGATGTGAAACAATCGTCGAAGCGGTACATCCCGCCTCGACCGCGGAGTTCCCGGATGTAGCCATGTCCTCATACCAGCCGACAATGCCGCGGCCGGAGGAAGCACCCAAGTCAATAGCTAAATAGTAGTTTTGACTCACGCACACATCCTTTCTATTCGTAACGAAGGCGATTTATGTGTTATTTAAACATGTGTCCACCCAGGAGCCGAAATTGCGCCGCCGCGTTCGTGCGCAATCAACGACCAGGTGCTGTCAATCAGATTCGCCAAGCGCGGGTCATGCATCTTCTCAATAACGAAGCTCTGTTCCGGGGAGTTAATGTCCTCGCCGCTGATTTGGGTCAGGTTGAGCTTTGTGCAAAGACTGCGCACTCGCTGCAGTTGGGCATCAGTATTACGGGTTGGCATATATGTAACGGCGCGAACGCCGTGTTCAACCAGCGTGGATAGCAGTTCATCGAGGCAGGCATCTTCAAAAGTCTGGGTGCGCTTGTCACCGGTGACAGAGAGCGTAACATCTCCCAGATAGGCATAGGCGGGTATGGCGCCCACCTCGCGTGCCAGAGCGACAAACTCATCCAGACGCAGGCAATCATCTGTGGCCGGAATATAGATCTGCTCAATCAGGTTCTTTTTCAGTTCACCGACCCGCCGATATTCGGCACGGTGGTCACGATGCGGATCCTCGCGACGAGCCAGAGCCTGAAGGAGATGCCGCTCGGTCACACTGCCACCTTTGTCAGCCAGAGAGAGGGGGAGTACGTCACGTTCGAAATTGAGGTCGTAACCGCAGAGCCGATTAATTATTGCTAACATTGCCTGATTGCGTCTGTTACGACGTGCTCGCAGCGGGGCGAAAAAGTCCTGTACGTACGGAACTCGCGCGTGCGGCACGGCGTGGAGCACCATGTAGCTCACTCCAAGTTGGTCGGGGTTATTGGTACGGCGTTCGGCAAAGGGCGTACCGCGCATGGAGATGCGTGCTTCGATACCGATTGTGACCGGCAGGTCAAGCAACGCTCCGGCGGCGATGAACTCATCGGCACCGGCAATGCTGTCGTGGTCGACGATACCGGCCGTGCAGAGACCGGAAAGACGGGCCGCCAGTGCGGCGACGGTCGGAGTATAAGGAGAGAAGGAGTAGGCCGTATGGATATGATTGTTGATATATTTCGGGTTCGGTTCCGGCAGTCGGAGGATGGGTAAAAGATCGGCCAGTGCCGCCAGGCGAGTAACAGCATCCGTTGCGTCGAGGCGCTCAAACAGCCCCGTAGCGTTGATCTGTGTTGCCGTATCAGCCGGGATAAGGCGTGATAAAAGATCGGCTGAGGGCATCATCGTAACATCACCTGCCCGCCGGTGACCGGAATTGCCTGTCCTGTCTCATACTGCTGCTCAACAGCGTATAAAATCGCCTTGGCGACATCGGACGGCAGGCAACCGCGCTTAATCAACGACTTGGCGAGGTAGTGTTGCCGCACATCCTCCAGTGTCTTGGCGCCGGGTACCTTGCCGGCGGCGAGATACTGCGCAAACAGACCGCGGTCGGGGTCGGACCACAAAGGGCCGTCGTAGTAATTTCCGGGACAAATCGCGTTTACCTTGATATTGTACGGAGCTAATTCCATGGCAAAGCTCTGGGTCAGTCCGATAGTTCCGAACTTGCTGCCGGCATAGGCGAAGTTCTTGTTACTGCCCTCGAGACCGCTCTTACTATTGATAGTAATGATATCGCTGCTACAGGTCGGATCGGCGGCGAACTGCGCCTTCATGATTTGCGCCGCATAGCGTGCGCCGATAAAAAAGGCGGTGTAATTCACCGAAGTGACGAATTCAAAGTCGGCCAATGTCATTTCCTCCAGACCGCCGGCCTTAAGTACCCCGGCGTTCGAGACATAGATGTCGAGTCCTAAAAATCGTTCGACGGTTTTTCCGATCATGGCGGCGACACTTGCCTCGTTGGTAACATCGACTCGTACGGCCAAGGCTCGTTCGCCCAATTCGGCGGCGACTGTATGCGCAAGCTCCTCATTCAGGTCGGCGATCACAACGGATGCGCCCTCTCGATGCAGTTCTGTGGCGATGCCGCGGCCGAACCCCTGTGCGGCTCCGGTCACGACGGCAACCTTTCCGGACAGACGACCCGGGACTCCCGTTGCTCGGCGGTGCAAATTCTCAAAAGCGATATTTTTCCAACGTAACAGGTCTACCATAGAACTACCCTTGCTCATACTCACGGTTTCAGTATATTAAAATTTTTCATTGCGAATAAAAGTACGACCAAGCGTTTTAATGAAACGTTCTAATGCAGGGCGAAAAAAAACGGCGGAACGGATTGCTATTCTCAGTTACAATGGACTAAATCCCGCAAGTTACGGAGGTATGTATGTCAAGAGTTGTTATCCCGGATCGCGAGTATAAAGAACGCGCCCAACGGGCTGCCAAGCTGATCAGAGAGCGCGGCCTGGACGTTCTGGTTGTCAACGGAACCGAATCGGACTATGCCAACCCGCGTTATTTCAGCGGCTTTTGGCCGGTCTTTGAGCGTAGCGGCGTGGCCATCAATCCCGCCGGCGAGACGGTGTTGATGGTTGGCCCGGAATCGGATATTTTCGCCGCGGATGTCGGCAAAATTAAGGATGTTTTTGTCATGCTTGACTATCGCGAAAGTGCCGACCCGGCCTATCCGCATATCAAAACCAAGACCTTCCGAGATGTGTTTGAACATCTGCGGGTCAAAGGCGACAAAATTCGCATCGGTGTTGCCTCGATTCTCGATACTAACGTGGTAATTTGGCAGGGTCTGCAGAAGGCCTATCCCGAGGCTGAACTCGTTGACGCCGGCGACATCATGGTTGCCCTGCGGTCGGATAAATCCGAGGCCGAGATCGCTTGTCTGCGTGAGGCCGCCCGCATTACCAAGCTAGCTACTGAAGCGGTTATCGCCGCTATTCGTCCCGGAATGACCGAGCTACAGCTGGTCGGCATTGCGCAACAGACCATTTACGCCAACGGTGCGGAGTACGAGGGATTGCCGATGTATTGCTTTAGTCAGGCCAGTACCAAGCACGCAATTTCCCGCTCCGGCTACCGTCAGATCCAGGCCGGTGATATCGTTCAGTTGAATCTCTCGGCAAAAATTGACGGTTACAGTCCCTCCATCGGCATGCCGATTTCCATGGGTAAGCTCGTCGGCGAAAAGCGCCGTCTCGTCGAGTTCCTTTGGGATATGCACAAGTGGACCACAGAGCAGCTGGCACCGGGAGTTCCCGCGGCGAAAATTGCCCGCGAGTATGAGGAGCGTTTCAAGGCGGCCGGCTATGGCAGTGCTTATGTATACGGACCCTGTCACGGACTCGGGATGATTGAAGTCGAGGCGCCTTGGATGGAAACCAGCTCAACATACGAACTGCGCCCGAACATGACTTTCCAGGTCGATACCTTCGGCATGGGCAGTGACTTTGGAGTGCGCTGGGAAAAGCCGGTTTGTATCCGCGAAGGAGGCGTTGAACTCCTCTCGCCGGAAATCGGACATATTTACGAGATAGAATAATTTCCTTACGATGTGCAGATGGAGCCGGAACCCCGTCCGGCTCCGTTTGATGTGCGCGACAACGGGTTAACCGATCCTGTGTTGCTTTCTCCGCACGCCGAACAGCTATAATATATGCGAGGTGGTTACATGAATAAAATTTACTGTCTGATTGGCGTTGATATGGAAACCGATGTCGGTAGTTTTACACCCTTTTACGAAGGTACCCGCCACGGCACCCCGCGCCTCGTTGACTTGTTCGCCCGCTACGGAGTTCAAGGAACCTTTTTCTTTACCGGGGAATGTGCCCGGGAAAACCCGGACATCGTTCGTCTGGTTCAGAACAGCGGCAACGAGGTCGGCTGTCATTCGCTCTATCACGAGACAGTCGGCGACGAACTGTTTCCGATTCCCGGGGTAAAACCGCTGTTGCCGCATGAGGTTCAGCCGCGCCTCGCCATGGCAACCGAGTGGGTCGCCGCCGCCAATAACGGTATTCGCCCCGTCTCTTTCCGCTGTCCGCGACTCTGGGGCTCAACCGCCGTTGTCAATGCCCTGGAGGAATTAGGTTATGTCGCTGATGCTACCTATCCGATGTACTTCTATCGTGAACGCTTTGCCCCTTACTATCCCTCGCGCCTTGACTGGACGCAGGAAGGAGACAGCGCTGTTCTGGAAATCCCCAACTTTGCCGATATGACCATGGAAAGCAGGGATCCGGGTCTGGAGCGCGATCGTGATCAATGGCCGCTTTTCCGTACCCGCGGCGGTGATTATATGCTCGAGCGCGTCCGCTCCCACCTTGATTTCTGTGCAGTCAACGGCCATGAGCCCTTCCTTTGTTTGTATATCCACCCCTGGGAATTCCACCCGATGGAAGCTTCCTATCATTTCGGCGAAGCTACCGTCATCCCCGATGAATTTATAACTAAAAACTGCGGGGAAGTTGCCCTGGCCGAGCTCGAGCACTTGATTATCGGGCTCAAGGAACTCAACGTGGAATTCGTTACCGCCGCTACAACTGCGGCGATATATGCCGCCCGTTGATCCTAATACAGTACGCGACGCTTCCGACGCTGTGAATAGGCGCCACAATATGACGCTACAACTAGAAAGAGAACCAAAAACCATGGAACCAGCCCTGAAATTGCGCTTGCTACCCGCAACCTTTACCGCGCAGCCGACCCGGATTTTCACCTCTGCCGAGCTTAACGCAGAGATTTTTACTTATTCCACCGGCGTGGCCGCCCTGCGCCTGACAAACAGCCGCGGACATTTGGATTTGTTGCCGTTTCAGGGGCAGCAGGTCTGGCGTGCCTGCTTCGACGACCAAGATCTGGCCATGCAGACTATGTTCGCCGAGCCCGAGCCGACCACGGAATTCCTGGCTACCTACGGCGGATTCATGCTGCACTGCGGCGTGCGGGCAATGGGCAATCCTTCGCCGACCGACACGCACCCTCCTCACGGCGAGCTCCCGAATTTTCCCTATACGGAAGCGTACCTGATTGCCGGCGTCGATGACAGCGGAGCCTACGTCGGTCTGACCGGACGTGCGGTATGCCGCAACTCGTTCGCCTACGGTTATGTTGTAGAACCCGAGTTGCGCCTATACGCCGGCGCAACGACCTTTCACGCGCAACTCCACCTGAGCAATCTGCGCACCGCGCCCTTTGAGTATATGTATCTCTGCCATATTAATTTCCCGGCGCGTGACGGAATTCGTCTTCTGAGTACCGCCCCGGTCGATCCCGAACACCTGATTCTCCACCCCGATCTGTTCGCCACCGTCGGTGCGGCGCGTGAATGCCTGGCCGCCTACCACCGCCGCCTGGAAGAAAATATCCGCCTGAGTACAACCCTGGATCGAGCTGCGCAGGTCTATGACCCGGAGATTGTCTTCACCATGCACCATTTGCCCGACAAAGCCGGACGTGCCCACACCCTGGGTCTGTTGCCGGAAGGCGGTGCATATTACGTCGCCCACCGCCGGGCCGAGTTGCCTCTGGCCTTGCGCTGGATCGCCCGTACCGGCAACGAAGAGGCGCTGGGTATGGTTCTGCCCTGTACTGCCGAGCACCATGGCTACAACTATGCCCGTGAGCGGGGACAATTACGTACTTTACCGGGCGGGGAGACCATCAGCATGTCCGTCGAAGTCGGCTATTTGTCCGCTGAAGCGACTGCTGCCAAGTGCAAAGAACTCGGTGATCTATTGGTGTAAACAGCTTCGGGCGTAAATAACCGCTCAATAATTGTAAGACGCCAGCAGCTTTTCCAGCCCGTTCCGGGTTGCATCGATTGCGGTTCCGATATCGACCTCATCATTATAGAGTTTGACCAGTTCGTTATAGACGATGCGGTCGATCTCGTCCTGAGAGATGACACTGCACCCATGTTTCCGGACGGGCTCCAGCGGGCGGGCGAAATTCAACGCACTACGATAGGTCGGCAACCAGGGATAGAGTGTGCACAGTTCATCATTCTTAAATATGGAGGCGACGGCCGGTTGGCAACCCAATATAGTAAGATAGTTGGCGTTTTCCTCATTTGTGATCCATTGCAGAAGGTCAAATGCCTCGTCTTTGTGGGAACTGCCGGCGTCTAGTCCCAGGCTCCAACCGCCGAGAATCGATGTCTGCTGCGGTACCTGGCTGTAGCCCATATTGCCGATCAGACTCAAATCCTGCAGACTGACCTTGTTAGCGATGAAAGATGGATAAGTGATCAGCATCGCGGTCTCGCCATTGAGAAAATCGTTGACACAGTCGAAGTCGTTGCGGCTCTGAAGATCCGGTTTGGAACGTGTAATGCTGCCCTTATAGTTAATGTATGCCTTGAGTGCTTGCGGTGAATTTACGGTTACTTTGTAGTCTTCACTGAAGAGGCCGGCACCGTGTCCGCGCAGTCGGACATACAGCTCGGGTACGGCGCACTCGGGATACGCGCCCGGCAGAGAGGTGCCGAAACGCACACCGGTCTCGGGATTATTGTTGAAAAAACTGAGTAGGGAGTTAAATTCTTTCCAAGTGCGTGGCGGGCGAAGAGGGGAGTTTGTCGCTCGTTCATATGAAGCCTGCAGAGCATGGTTCTCAAAAAGATCTTTCCGGTAGTAGAGCACTTGCGGCGCGTAGAGAAAAGGCAGGCCGTAAACCTGATTATTGAACATCCCGAAATAATTCAGACAGTTCGGCAGGAAATGATTCTGTGCCGAGCGGAAGCGCGGTGACAGATCGGCCAGGATCCGCTTGCTGGCCAATGAGCTGAGCCAGGGGATATCGAACATATATATGTCCGCTTTGATTTCGGAGTGCCCGTAATGCGCCCTGAGAATCGCATCGTATATCTCACTGTGGGCGACATAGCGGATATTGACCTTGATGTTATGTGTGTGTTCGTAATTCGGCAGCAAATATTGCAGAGCCGCGCTGTCCGGGGCATCGAGCATCAGCAGGTTCAGTTCCGTGCGAGCCGGGGGCAGAGCCTTTTCGGTAACGGATATTGGCAAAGCCGGCGGTTCGGCGTTATTGCCTTTCGCCTCCAGACTCGTGAACAGGAAGGTGTCCTCTGAGTTGTAGTCAATAGTGTTGTGGCGATTTTCGAAAGTCTTCGGGGTCAGAATTTGCTGGCACAGTGTGCGCCCTGTGGCCTTGCCCATCGCCATGGCGGGCAGGATATTGACATAGGTTATGCCGCTCAGCGGTGCCCGATGCCAGCACTCCGCATCGAGCGATACCAATCTGATCTCGCTGCCGATCTTGTGGTGTAGCAATGCCAGTGCCTCTCTGAGACCGATTGCCGCCGCTTCGGAAGTAGTGATGATTGTATCGGGGACGAATTCGGTGAACAGTTGAATTCCCCGGGCGAAGGCATCTTCTTTATTTAATTCGCAGATTACCGTATGAAAGGCGGGCGGATCCGACGGCGTCAGCATTGCGTCCGTATTTTTGTTCAGTGCATGAGCCTTATCGGCGTGAACAGGGTCGGCACATACAGCTTCGAAAGCCTGCTGCACCTCTCTCTCCGCGGTAAAATCCATCGAACCGCAGAAGAGTGCGATCTTACGACTACCGGAGCGCAACAAACGCAGAGTAATGTCTTGGATAATTTTTGCGTAGTTGGTGGTGATCAGCGAGCTGTTTAAGTTATGAATGTCCCGATCCAAGAGCACCAGAGCGATATCGCGTTTGATGAAATGACTGTAATAGTATTCCCAATCATTGGGGCGGCAAGTCATAAGAATGAGGCCGCTGATTCCTTTGGCGAGCAGCCGTTTAACGGCGGTCTCTTCTACCTTGGGATTATCGTGTGTGAAAAGCAGATTAATGAAATAGGGCGTATTTTGAAAAAAAGCCTCAATACCGCGATACAATTGCGTGTAATAATAGCTGTTGAGGTTAGGCAAAATAACTCCCAGGTTTAGCTTGCGGTCTATTTTCAGATTGGCGGCATTGGCATTGGGGATGTAATTGAGTTCTTCAATCGCAGTGCGGATTTTTGTCGCCATCTTGCTACTGACCGGGCGCGTGCCGTTAATGAAATTGGAGACTGAACCGATCGATACACCGGCGAGTCGGGCAACGTCTTTAATTGTCGACATAGACACAAAACCTCCATCTATCACGGAGTATGTCGTCATAATAACAGATAAGATTTTTTAATGGAACATTCCATTGAAACGTTTCGATTAAAACGTTTTATGTGACTATTGCGCCTCTTCATCCGTTACGTAAGCAAAACATTTATAATTGCATCGGGTGATGAAATTGCCTATAAGACAGATTTGTTGGGTAGATTGTTCACATGCGGGAGGACGGAAGGAGTACAATGCAGACAGTTACTTATGACGATTTGGTCGCGGCCTTTCGGAAACTTGACATAGTTTCGGGGGATATCGTCATTGTTCATTCGTCATTGAAGAGCTTCGGGCAGGTCATAGGCGGTGCTGACAGCGTAATTGATGCCTTGCAGATTTGCGTTGGCAAGGCCGGCACTTTGGTTTTTCCGACCTTGGTGCAACGCAACTTCGAGCGAGCCTACGAAACCTGGGATAAGGAAAAGTCCCCATCCGATGTCGGATTGATCAGCGAAACTTTTCGCCTGCGCCCCGGTGTTCTGCGCAGTGACCAGGCTACGCATTCTGTTGCCGCCCTCGGTCCGGCGGCCGCCGAACTGGTTGCTGACCATGGCGCTTACGGCTTGCGTGACGGCCCTTTCGGACATACGCCCTTTGCCTGGGCTTCACCCTGGCAAAAACTTTACTTTTGTCGTGCCAAGCTCCTCTTCTTAGGTGTTACCATGCTCTATAACACATTCAAGCATCTGATCGAGCACCGTCTGACGGAGTATTGGGTCGAGCGCATTTTTGATCCTGAGCATCGTGCTGCGGCCTTGGCTGAACTCGCGCGCTTTAATCATCCCGGAGTTTGGCCTTGGATTGGCGCGGAACAAATCGAAAGGATGCTGGAGGAGAGAGACCTGTTATCTCGCACTATTTGCGGTGATGCTCGCCTGACCCTCTGCCGTGCCGATGTCTGCTTTGACCTTACCTTTGCCGCTGTCCTTGCACATCCGGAAGACTGGTTGAAAGAACCGGCTTTGGACTGGTGGCAACGCTATCGTGCCTGAGCCGCTTTGTCGGCTTTTGAACAGCGCCGCCCTGACGGCGACACAACACCGCCGCACCAGCGGAAACGCAATGCCGCTGCACCGACGGCGGAACAACGAAGGAGGATTTTTATGTTTATTGATATCCACGCCCATGCTTACCGCCGTCCGATTCCCGGATTTGTCAGCTTCTGTTCGGCAGAGCAACTGATCGCCTGCTATGACGAATTGCGAATTGAACGCGGAGCTGTACTTCCCATCGTCAGTCCGGAAATCTATCTGCCCCAGTCGAACGAGGATATCCTCGAGATGTGCGCCGAGCATCCGGATCGCCTGATTCCGTACTGCAACATTGATCCGCGCTCGCTGCTGAATTCACCGGAGACGGACTTTACGCCGCTTATGACTTACTACAAAGAGCAGGGTTGTAAAGGCCTCGGCGAAGTAATGCCGAATCTGCAGCTGATGGATCCGATGGTACAGAATCTGCTGCGCCATGCCGAACGGGTCGGTTTACCGGTCGTCTATGACGGATCGGATCAGTTGACCGGAGACTTCGGTCTCTACGATGATCCGGGTCTGCCGCAGTTGGAGCATACCCTGCAACGCTTTCCTAATCTGAAACTGTTTGGCCACGGACCGGTATTCTGGTCCGAGATCGGGCGCCTGAAGACACCGGGCGAACGCAGTTTCTTCTACAATCTGAACGGCGAACAGATCGGACGCCTCCCGACTCATCCGATTGAAGAAGAAGGTGTGGTGCCGATCCTCTTCCGCCGCTATCCCAATCTGTTCGGCGATTTGTCCGACGGCTCAGCCTATAACGCCCTCGCACGGGATGAATCCTATGGTCCGCGCTTCGTCGAAGAGTTCCAGGATCGCCTGTACTTCGGCACAGATATTTGTTTTCCGACCATGCCGGTACCGCTACCGGATCTGCTGATTCGTTGGCGCGATCAGGGTAAGATCAGCCGTACAGCTTTCCGCAAGGTTGCCTACGAAAACGGTGCGGAGTTGCTGGGGATTTAAATTCGTCAAACACTAACAGGTTTTGCGGGTTTCGGGAAGATCGCTACCCTTATATTTAGCCGCTAAGGTTCCGGAGGATATTATGCTGGTAAAAACTGAACGCAATTATGATTTTCGCAAGCGCCTGGATCAGGTACATACGGCTAGACGCGACTATTCCAAAAAAGCCCGGGACGGAGAGGTGCAGATTGATACCGGTACGATTATAACCAGGCTTGCTGCTAAAAATGTAATTTTGGACTGCGCTACCCGTGATTTAGCGGATTATTTTGCTGTATCACAAGGTCTGGATTTACGTATTGAAAAAGTGGATGAATTGCCGGTGTGGCATACCGCCGACGTTAACGTCTCTTCGGAAGCGGAACCGAATAACGCTCCGAGCGCTACCGCGATTCCGAAAATTCGTCGGATTATCCTTGCGACAGCCGGGCAATGGGGGCTTACCGCCGCTGACTTGGGCGAAAACGCCGCCCACCCGCGTGGTTTCCGGATTGATACACATATGGACGCTATATACATAGTCGGATTTGACAGTCCGGGGACACAACAGGGTGCCTTCTTCCTTGAAGATTTGCTCAATTTCCGCCGCGCGCCATACTTAACGCCTGGAGTAGAGGCTCATTATCCGCTCTTTTCACCGCGTATGGTGCACTCCGGCTACGGTCTGGACAATTATCCGGATGCTCACTTGGCGCAAATTGCCCATCACGGCTTTGATTCTATTCTCGTCTTTGTCAGCGGCGTTAACCAGACTCCGTACGGCTATATGGACTTTAATAGTTTGTGCCGCCGAGCCGCCGCCTATGGATTGGACGTTTACATGTATAGTTACCTGGTTAGCAGTGTTGCCCTAGACGACCCGCTTGCCGAGGAGTTTTATGACCAACTGTACGGTTCGGTCTTTGAGGCCTGTCCACATTTCAGGGGTCTTATTCTGGTCGGTGAATCCTGTGAGTTTCCCAGTAAGGATTCACGTACGACCGGGCGCCTACGCCTGGATCAGCCCCGCTTTCGTCGCCGTACCGAAGAGGCACCGAAGCCCAGCCCCGGCTGGTGGCCCTGTTACGACTACCCGGACTGGCTCAAGATTGTCAGTGCCAGTGTGCGCAAACATCGTTCCGACGCCGATATCGTTTTTTGGACTTACAATTGGGGATGGGCACCGGCTGAGCCGCGGCTTGCCCTGATTGATAACTTGCCCGTCGATATCACGCTTCAGGCCACTTTTTCCATGTTTCACAATGTCCGGGTCGGCGAGAAAACCGGCACTCTACCGCAGGGCGATATAGAGGTTAACATGAGTGACTATTCGCTCATGCACCCAACTGCCAGTGGCTATTTCCTTAGCGAAGCCGAGCGTGCGCATCAGCGCGGACTCAAATTGTACACCATGTGCAATACCGCCGGCCTTACTTGGGACTTCGGAACGGTTCCTTATGAGCCGGTGCCCTGGCAGTGGCTCAAGCGCCATGTAGCCCTACTGGGAGCTCGTGAGAAATACGGACTGTCCGGATTGATGGAATCGCACCACTACGGATTTTGGCCGTCGTTTATCAGCGAAATGACCAAATGGCACTTCCTGTCTAACACTCCCGATCCGGAAGTCATTCTGGCTCGTCTGGCCGAACGGGACTTCGGTGCCGAGGCAGCTCTGCGTATCCTTGAGGTCTGGCGGCTATGGAGTGAAGCCATCACTTACTACCGCACCTCAAACGAAGATCAGTATGGTCCTTTCCGCACTGGCCCGTCCTTCCCCCTGGTGTTTGAGCGGCCTTATACAATCGAGGCCGAACCCTTTGCTCATTTTGGGAACAGTATTTTCGTTACGAACTACAAATCGCACGGCGAATACCGAGCGTCACTCTTTTCTTTCCGCGTTATAGAGTCACTGAATGCCAGTAAAAAAATGCGGGATCTGTTCGATGCCGGTGCCGAATTGCTACGAAACACTCTGTCAGCAGTACCAGACGATCTGCGAACCAACGCCGAGAACATGTACTACCTTGGTTTTTTCCTGGCGCGAGCCTCAGAAACCACCTGCAATGTGAAGCGTTGGTATCTTGCTAAGTCACGTCTGGCGCTCGCGGCTACCGAGGCTGAAGTTCTGCAGTATCTGGACGAGCTCGAAGCAATCGCCACCGATGAAATGCGTAATGCGGAGGCCGCTTTGCCGGCTGTTAAGGTAGATTCCCGTCTGGGATGGGAGCCCAGTATGGAGTATATGTGTGATCCAAAACGCCTGGAATGGAAGCTACGCCAGGTTCAACGCGTGATCGACGACGAGTTGCGACCTTATCGCGAGAGTCTGCGTTTCAACCACGATGTGCCTTGAGGATAAGATTATATGTGGTGTGCATCGACCTTTTTCAGGTTAGATTTCTTTAAGAAACAAGTACATAAAAATTATGGTGCTAAATTGAAAAAACGAGTGAAACGTTATAGCAATAGAGCCATGGCATTGGGGGATCGGCACTCTTTCTGTTGGTATAATTTCTTTATCATAAACAATCGGAATTAGGATTTTTTTGTCGGTCGTGCAAAAATTTCCAGAGTTTCCTAGTGCATTTGGTGTCTATTTTGGGGGAGCAGAGTTTATGAATCAAATGACGCAGACGAAATTTAAGGCCAGATCGTTGCGCCGTCAACTTCGCTTTCAGTGGCCTCTGTACCTATTTGCTTTGCCGGCTGTTATTTACCTGCTAATCTTTGCTTATGGGCCTATGTACGGGGTACAGGTTGCTTTCCGCTATTACATGCCGGGCAGGCCGCTGAATGAGTGTCGCTGGGTGGGCTGGCACTATTTCGAAATGTTCATTGGCGACCCGGCCTTTCGCGATGTTTTCAACAACACAATTATCCTGTCGGTCTACTATTTGGTGGCGAATTTCCCGTTCCCGATAATCTTGGCGCTGATGTTGAACGAGGTCAAGAATAAAAAGTACAAGCGAACGCTGCAAACGATCTACTATGCGCCGCATTTTATTTCAACAGTGGTTTTGATCGGAATGTTGAAGATTATGCTTTCGCCTAGCATAGGTATTGTCAATTTTCTGCGTGTAAAACTGGGTTTTGAGTCGATCTATTATCTGGGCAAACCTGAATATTTCCGTCCTTTATATGTCTGGTCGGGCGTTTGGCAGCATACCGGCTGGAGTGCGATAGTTTATTTGGCGGCGCTGTCCGCCGTTGATCCGAGCCTGCTCGAGGCAGCTGAGATCGACGGTGCCGGTCGTTTGCGGCGTATTTGGCATATCAATCTGACGGCGATACGGCCGACAATC
>JAAZJE010000022.1 GCA_012800515.1 Clostridiaceae bacterium | reverse complement strand
GTGCCGCCGAATTGCGTTCCTGGGTATCACAGTACGGAAAACATTTGGGATTGCAGATTGACAACTCGGCCGCTTACAGCCTGATTGACCGCTTTGAAACGGACATGATGGGTCTGAGCAATGAGCTACGCAAATTGGCTCTGCAGGCCGAGTCTTCCGGTCAGAAACAAGTCACGCTGAGTCTTTTGGATGAGTTCAGTGTGCCGGACTTGCGCGGCAATATATTCAATCTAACCGACGCGCTGGCGGCGCGCGATACGCGGACGGCGGTGCAACTGGTGGAAAAACTCTATCAGCAGAAAGAACCGGTGTTGCGGATGCTGTTCATGTTGGGGCGCCATTTCTCACAATTGCTCTGCGCTTCCGAGGCGTCTTCCGCCCAGGCTCTGATTCAGCGGATCAAAGTACATCCGTTTGTGGCGCAACGTTTAATTCGACAGGTTGCTCGATTGAGTGTCGATCGTCTCGTCGAGCTATATGATCTCTGCTACCGAACCGATGTGGCGATAAAATCCGGTGCCATGGAGGAGCAGATAGCTTTCGATACTCTTGTGGTACAGGCATGTATGTGAATTTTGTGTGATTTTAGAAAGTGTAGTTTTATGCAACGAATCGAAATGATCCATCCATTGGTAGAGATGGACGGAGACGAAATGACCAGGATTATTTGGCGGAAAATCAAGGATCTGCTGATAAATCCTTATGTTAATTTGAAGACCGAATATTACGACCTGGGCCTGCCGGAGCGTGAACGTACAAGCGACGCCGTAACAATAGAGGCAGCCAAAGCCACGGCCAGACTGGGCGTGGCCGTCAAATGTGCGACGATAACGCCGAATCCTCAGAGAGTAGAGGAATATAATCTTAGCCGCCTCTGGCGCAGCCCGAATGCGACCCTACGTGCCCACTTAGACGGAACCGTCTTCCGCAAGCCGATTACTTCCGAGGTCCTTTTGCCTTGGGTGCGTTCCTGGAAACGCCCGATTACCATCGCCCGACATGCCAGCGGCGATGTTTATCAGAATGTCGAGTATCGAGCCACCGGCCCGGCCAAGGTAGAATTACTGGTCACAGCTACCGACGGTAGTGAGGAGCGCGTTTCCGTCGATACATTTGCCGACGGAGATAACGGTATAGTTCAGGTCGTCTGCAACCGCGATAAATCGATCGCGAATTTTGCGCGCGCCTGCTTTGATTATGCTCTGAGTACCGGGGAAGATCTGTGGTTCTCGGCCAAAGACACGATTTCCCGAACCTATGATCAGCGATTCAAGGAAATCTTTGCCGAATTGTATGAACAGGAATATAGGGACGCTTTCGCCGAGCAGGGGGTTGAATATCACTATACTTTGATTGACGACATGGTAGCCCGAGTCATAAAGTCGGAAGGCGGCTTTATTTGGGCTTGCAAAAACTATGACGGTGATGTTATGTCGGATATGCTGGCTTCCGCGAACGGAAGTCTGGCCATGATGACATCGGTTCTGGTCTCTCCCTCCGGTGTGCGCGAGTATGAGGCCGCACACGGTACCGTGACGCGCCACTACTACCGTCACCTAAACGGAGAGCAGACCTCAACCAATCCGATGGCGACGCTGTTTGCCTGGACCGGCGCCCTCGCTTGGCGCGCACATTTGGATGATATTCCGGAATTGGCCGAGTTTGCCAAAGCTCTGGAGGATGCGTCTTTGCGAACAATCAGTGCGGGAATCATTACCGGTGACCTGCGTTCGCAGTATATAGGAGAAAACTGCCAAACTGTGACAACCGATGAGTTCCTTGTCGCGATTGCCGATAGATTTGAAAGGGGATAAGAGCGATGGATGATCGCAGACTCACAATCAAAGAAATCTTCACCGAACCCGAACGCTACTGGGACGAGCAAGTCACGGTAGCCGGATGGTTGCGCAATATCCGCAGCCAGAAACAGCGTGTCTTTGCCGACCTGAACGACGGTAGTTGCTTTGATAATTTGCAAATCACCTGTGCGGCGGACGGAGATACCGCGGATATTTATCGGGGTTTATCGTCGCTGGGAGTCGGTAGCGCGGTTTATGCGACCGGTACCGTAACACAACGCCCCGACGGTCTGCCCGAGCTGGACTTGACCGCGCTTGCGGTCGAAGGTGAATCTCCGCCGTCCTATCCCTTGCAGCCCAAACGCCATACGGTGGAATTTTTGCGTACGATCGCGCATCTGCGCCCGCGTACCAATCTGTTTTCGGCCGTATTCAGAATCCGCTCCGAGGCTGCTTTCGCGCTGCATAAATTCTTCCACGAGCGGAACTTTGTCTATGTTCACACGCCGATAATTACCGGCAGCGATTCCGAAGGTGCCGGCGAGATGTTCAATGTCACGACTTTGGATATCTCCAACCCGCCGCGTACGGAAGACGGAGCAGTCGATTACCGCCAGGACTTTTTCCATCGGCACGTTAATCTCACTGTCAGCGGCCAACTGAATGCGGAATGCTATGCTCAGGCGTTTGCGAAAATCTATACCTTCGGTCCGACTTTCCGTGCCGAGAATTCAAATACGCCGCGTCACGCCGCCGAGTTTTGGATGATCGAGCCGGAAATCGCCTTTGCCGATCTGGATGACGATATGGAACTTGCCGAGGCAATGCTACGCTATGTCATAAAACATGTCCTGGAATACTGTTCGTCCGAGATTGCTTTTCTGAACAGGTTCGTTTCTCCCGGACTCATTAAAAAGTTGGAGCTGGTAGCAAACAGTGAATTCGATGTTATCACCTATACCGATGCGATCGCCGAATTGCAGAAAGCGGAAACGGAGTTTAAATATCCCGTCTTCTGGGGTGCGGATCTGCAGACGGAGCATGAACGCTATTTGAGCGAGCATTTGGTCGGCGGCCCGGTATTTGTCCGGGATTATCCCCGCGAAATCAAAGCGTTCTATATGCGCCTAAATGAGAAAGATGACTTCCGAACAGTCGCGGCCATGGATTGTTTGGTGCCGGGCATAGGAGAAATCATCGGCGGCAGCCAGAGAGAGGAGCGGGAAGAACTCCTTCTGGAGCGAATCAAAGAGTTTAATCTGAATCTGGATGAGTACTGGTGGTATCTGGAGTTGCGTCGCTACGGCACGACCAAGCACGCCGGTTACGGTTTAGGTTTTGAGCGCTTGATTATGTACCTGACCGGGGTTAACAATATTCGCGATGTCATTCCGTTCCCGCGTACCACCGGAACGGCGGAGTTTTAGGCTGAAACAAAATGAAAAGTTATCCTCTGGGCGACAGACCATACGAAAGGTTGGAGCGTCACGGAGCACAAATGCTTTCCGACAGCGAGCTCCTGGCTATAGTTATTTCAACCGGGACGACGGGCAAGACCGCTCTGGAGCTGGCTCAGGATTTGCGCAACTCCGTGTCCGAGTCTTCCGGTCTTTCCGATCTGGCCGCGCTTACATTGGGTGAGTTACGCTCATTTAAAGGGATAGGTCGGGTAAAAGCCATCAAGATAGCCGCCAGTCTGGAACTGGGACGACGGCTGCAGATGAATATTGCCGAGCCCAGTCCGCGCCTGAACAGTCCGCAGCTGATATATCAGTATATGCGGGCGAATTATGATTTCAACGAACAGGAATATCTGTGGACGCTGAATTTTAATACGAAACATGAACTGATCAGTTGTGACCTGACTGCTGTCGGCGGATTAAACCGTGCTGCTGTGTCGCCGCGGGAGATCTGCCGCCGCGCAGTTAAACATAACGCTTTTACGGTCGTTATTGTTCATAATCATCCCAGCGGCAACCCAAGCCCGAGCCCTCAGGACTACCGTACGACTAATCTGATTGCTTCGGCTGCCCGCACGATCGGGGTCCCACTCACCGATCATATAGTTGTGGCAGATAACGGATACGTGAGTATACGCCAAGAGAGGCCGGATCTGTTCGGTCTGGATTCAAACAACGGCACTGCCGAAAAATCGGGAGGATAGACGCAATCGTAAGATAACGTCGGTCTCTTCAAGGGAAAAGCGATATGATTATCAGGAATTGTACAATCATAGATTGCGCCGGTCGGCCACCCTACGATGCCGAGGTGCGAATCGCGGAAGGTTATATCCGAGAGATCGGGACAACGCTCAATGATGACGGCCCGGTGCTGGACGCGGGAGGGGGCTTTCTGCTCCCCGGTCTTGTGAACCTACATGTGCATATCAATAGACGACATCTGTCCCGTAGCGGCGGTATGTTCCGTCAGGGAGCGCCCGCGGTGGAGAATTCCAGTGACGCCAAGCGCATGCTGTACGCAACGCGCAATGCCTGGTATGAGCTTTCCCGAGGCATTACGACCCTGCGGGATCTCTGTTCCGTGGGCAGAACCGCGTCGGAGCTCAAGAGCGCTATCAACGAGGGTCTGATACGGGGTCCCCGCATGGTAGTTTGCGGCTTAGGTATAGCGTCGACCGGGGGACACGAGACGCACC
>JAAZJE010000021.1 GCA_012800515.1 Clostridiaceae bacterium | reverse complement strand
TCGCGGCTTTGACCGGGCTCGTCGAGCCGATAGCGGCCGTCCTCGGCTATTTTCTTGTCGGACTTTTCAACCCGTTGCTCCCCTTCGCCCTGGCCTTTGCCGGCGGCGCGATGCTCTTCGTGATCTCGGACGAAATCATTCCCGAGACGCACGCCAACGACAACCAGCGCGTCGCGACCTGGGGGCTGATGATCGGCTTTGTCATTATGATGGTAATGGATATCCTTTTAGGCTGAGGAAAAACCTACGGACGGTTTATATCCGCAAAACGACCCGCGATTGAACTAAGCTTTGCCGAGCATAGGCCAGAGCATGCCCGCCGCCACTTCGTCGGCAACATTCTTGCCGCACAGAACCTCGATGATCTTAAACGCGAAAGGCAGGGCCAACGCCGGTCCGCGCGCCGTAATCAGGCGGTCGTCTTGACAAACCGCGTCCTCAACATAAATCGCGCCCGGCAACTGTTCGGCGAATCCGGGGTAGGAAGTCAGGCGCTTTCCCTCGATCAGTCCGGCGCGGGCCAGGACAATCGGCGCCGCGCATATCGCCGCTATATATTTCCCCGCCGCCGCCGTCTTCTGCAACAGCTTAATCACGCGCTCGTCATCGCGCAGATTCGTCGATCCCGGCATCCCGCCCGGAAGCACAATCAACGCCCAATCCGTCGCGGCGACCTGTTCATCGGCCAAATTCGCGTCGCTCGTAACGCGAATGTCGTGCGCTCCCCGAACTATATTCGTCGGCATAATCGAGGCCGTCACGCAGTTTAAACCGGCGCGACGACAGGCATCCAAAGTGGCCAGCGCCTCAATCTCTTCGAATCCGTCCGCCAGCAAAAACAAAACATTATCTTTCTTCATTTCCAACCTCCGCCAAAGTGATTTACCGGATAAATTCTAGCACAATCCGCGACAGCGTTCTTTCGCCCAGCGCCGCAAAGCGCTCTTCTCATTCGGTATCTCTTCGCGCATCACCGCTTCCAGAGCCTCCTTCAAACACTGTCCCAACGCCTCGCCCGGTTTCATCCCCAATTCGATCAGATCCAGGCCGGTCAGTTCAAGCTGCGCCGCGGTGCAACATTCCCCCGCCTCTTCCAATTCGTCCAGCCGCCGCGACAGTTCTTCCCAAGCCGGCTGCTCCTCCGTCCGGGACCTCCCGCTACCGCCGAACGCCGCAACCATCGCCGCCTCGATTCGCATCCATTCCCGCAAAAGTTCATAGCCGTATTCGGCGACCAGTAATTTCAACTCATATCGTGAAGCCGGATATTCCTCATTATGCGCTTCGAGCAGACTTTTCAGCCGCAACCATTCATTATTCGACAAGACCAATTGCCGACGTAGCGTCGCCGCATCATCGGCATCGCTGCTTATGCCGATCGAAATCAGCGGAACAGCCAGGCGGACGATAAAGTCCGCGCCGATTCTCTCGAAAGCGGCGGTAATCGACTCCCACCGCTCCGGAGACACCGCCCCGATCGGCGTCAACACCTCTCCCCATACCGAACGGCTCTCCGGCCACAGGCGCCGCAAGACCCGGGGCTCACAGACCAGAAAACGACGAAATTCCTGTGCCTTGCGCTCCGCGGAAATACAACTCAGCGTCGAACCTGCTTCCAAAATCGCGGCCATAGTCTCCGCTTCAATGGTGAAATCCAGCTCCGCCGCCAGCCGCAGGCCGCGCAGGATGCGCAGGGCGTCTTCGGCAAAGCGCTGTCGCGGATCCCCGACCGCGCGAATCACGCCGCTACGTAAATCATCATATCCGCCGGTCGGATCCAACAACCCCTCATATTGATTGTAGGCGATCGCGTTGATCGTGAAATCCCGTCGCGCCGCGTCGGCGGCAAAGGTTCGCTCAAAACGCACTTCATCCGGCCGACGTCGATCCGTATAGGTGCCTTCGGAACGGAAGGTCGTCACCTCGACGGGCAAATTATTTGCCACGACCGTCACCGTACCGTGCTTGAGACCGGTCGGGTAAATTGCGTAAGCGCTCAAAACGCGCCTTACCTCCTCCGGAAGCGCCGCGGTCGCCAGATCGAAGTCATGCGCCGGACGCCCCGACAAAAGGTCGCGCAGAGAGCCGCCGACCAAATACGTAGGATAGCCGGCCTCGACCAGTTCCGTAATCAGACGGGTAACCTGTTCCGGAATTTGCCGCGGATCAATTGTCAATTCATACCTGTTCATTTTTCGGTCGAATCAAAAGAGCGCAAGCGGGCGGGTATTTGTGTAGCGATGAAATGACATCCTGACGACACTTCCTTCATGCGTACCCTCAGCTTCGCCAAGATTTTCCGTCAAGCGCCAGTGACGCAGACGGGCCAGATCCGGGAAGAAGGCGTCGGCTTCATCCGCCGCATGATGATAATGCGTGATAATCGCTTCGTGACAGTAGGGCAACAGCAAACGGTAGACCGAAGCCCCGCCGCAAACGAAGACAGCCTCACCCATGGCCTGCAAAACGGCGATCTCGGCCTTGAGACTTTCGGTATCGCCGCAGACGGAGAAATTCCCCGCCGCGACATTTATTCCTTTTTCCCGCCCCTCCGCTATCGCCGCCTCGACCTCCCGGGTCAACTCGTTAGCAAGGTCGGGATTGCGCGACAAAATCAGCGTATAGCGATTCGCCAGAGGCAGACCCCGCGGCAACGTCGCCAATGTCTTGCGCCCGATAACCAAAGTGTGCCCGGTCGTCAGCCGCTGAAAATGGCGCATATCCGGCCGGGTACGGAACAACAACTCCTCATCCCTGCCGATTGCCCAATTGGCATCGACAGCCGCCACCGCGGTTAAACCGCGGAATTGACAACAGTGACACGGACAGACCCCCTGCCCGGCAGTTTGTTCCAGGATAGAATCGCTCATATTCGCCTCTGAAGCGTGCGCTAAATCGCCACGGGGATGTCCCGGACAATCTTGCCGCACTTATAGTCAATCAGTTGCGCGTCCGTCGGCACGAAATCGTAAAAATCCTCGACCTCGGGATTTAAGACAAATTTCGGGGCCGGATATTCGGGGCGTTCCAGCAGTTCCTCGACAATAGGAATATGTCGATCGTAAATATGCGCGTCGGCAATCACATGAACAAACTCTCCGACCGCCAAACCGCTGACCTGCGCCAGCATATGCGTCAGAACGGCATACTGTGTCACGTTCCAGTGATTGGCCACCAACATATCCTGTGAACGCTGCTGTAACAGCGCGTTGAGCCGCCCGGACGTGACATTGAAGGTCATACTGTAAGCGCAGGGATAGAGATTCATCGCGTGCAGGTCGGCATGGACATACATATTCGTAATGATCCGCCGGCTGTAGGGATTGTGCTTCAAATCATAGAGCACGCGATCCACCTGATCGAATTCCCCTTCCGCGTAGCGGTGCTTAACACCGAGCTGGTAGCCGTAGGCCAGACCGATCGTTCCGTCCTCACCGGCCCAACTGTCCCAGATCGAGCTGTCCAGTTCGCTGACCCGATTCGACTTTTTCTGCCAAATCCACAGCAGTTCGTCGACCGCCTTGCGCAAAAAGACCCGACGAATCGTCTGAACCGGGAACTCGGCGGCCAGGTCGTAGCGATTAACCAGACCGAAGCTCTTCAGCGTATGCGCCGGCGTTCCGTCCTCCCAGCGGGCACGCACCTCCTGTCCTACGCTGGAATTTCCCTCGCGCAGAATTTGGCGGCAATTGTCCTTGAAGATCTCGTCGGCTCTGCTCATGCTTACACTTCCCTTCGTTCGCTCTCCAGTACCAGCATTTTTATTAAGCTGTCGGCCGGCTGCGCATCTATCTGCCCATGTCGACGGGAGCGCGCGGCCAGCTGATCCTCTTCGATCTCGCGGTCACCCACGACAATGGTATACGGCACTTTCTCGACCTGAGCGTCGCGGATTTTGCGTCCGACTTTCTCGTCGCGCAGATCCGTCTTCACGCGCAACCCGGCGGCCCGGAAGCGGGCGGCAAAGCTCTCCACCGCCTCGTTATGCCGATCGGCAACCGCCAATATCCGCACCTGCTCCGGAGCCAGCCACAACGGCATAACCCCTTTATGCTTTTCAAGTAGCAGAGCAATCGTCCGCTCGTAGCAACCCACGGAAGTGCGGTGGATGATATACGGATAGCGTAGCTCGCCGTCGGCGTCGCTGTACTTCATGTCGAACTTCTCCGCCAGCTGGAAGTCGATCTGAATCGTGATCAGCGTGTCCTCCTTGCCGAACACATTGCGGATTTGGATGTCGAGTTTCGGCCCGTAGAAGGCCGCCTCGCCGTCAGCTTCTTCAAACTCAATTCCGCTGCGCACTAAAATGCCCCGCATCAGATTCTGGACGCGATCCCATTCCTCAGGTTCGCCGATGTATTTACTGCGATCGTTCTCATCCCATTTAGAGAAGCGATACGACACGTCGTCATCGAGCCCCAGGTTCCGGAGCATAAAACGCGCCAGATCCAGGCAACCGTCGAACTCGGTCTCCAACTGCTCCGGAGTCACGATCAGATGACCCTCGGAAATCGTGAATTGACGCAGACGGATCAGACCGTGCATCTCGCCCGATGACTCATTGCGGAACAGCGTCGAGGTCTCGGCCAGGCGCATCGGCAAATCGCGGTAGCTCCTGGTCTCGGTCAAAAAGGCCTGGAACTGGAAGGGGCAGGTCATCGGACGCAGCGCCATCGCCTCGCCGTCCTGCTCGGTCTCATCGCCGATAATGAACATATTGTCGCGATAGTGGTCCCAGTGGCCGGAAATCTTATACAGAGCCGAACGGGCAAACATCGGCGTACGCGTAATCAGATAGCCGCGCCGCTCCTCCTCATCCTCGACAAAGCGGGACAGGATCTGGAACAATTTGGCGCCCTTGGGCAGGAGAATCGGCAAACCCTGGCCGATATAATCCACGGTCGTGAAAT
>JAAZJE010000020.1 GCA_012800515.1 Clostridiaceae bacterium | reverse complement strand
TATTCATTGCCCATGACCTGAGCGTGGTGCAGTATATGAGTGACCGAATCGCGGTCATGTATCTGGGCAAGATAGTAGAAACCGGCACTTCGGACGAACTGTACAACAACCACCTGCACCCCTATACGCAGGCGCTGCTTTCCGCGGTGCCGGTACCGGTTGTCGGCCAGAAGAAGCAAAGGATTGTTTTACCGGGCGATATACCGTCTCCTCTGGCACCGCCGTCAGGTTGTCGTTTCCATCCCCGTTGCGAACACTGTATGGAAAAATGCCGCAAGTCAGAGCCGCCGCTCATTCGAGTCGGCGGAGAACACGAAGTGGCCTGTCATATGTACGCGTCCGCCGGTGAAGCCGATGCCCGCTCGGGAGAGGACAAATGCGTGGCTTCGGCATAACTGTAGCCGCGAGTAGTGTGGCTGATATGGACGGAAGCTGGGAGTGGGGGCCTTGGTCGGAATGGCAGAGTGGTCGCCGGACGGACACGGGTGGTATAATCAGCTCGGATGATCTGTCGCCCGGAGCCGACTGGTTGCAGTTCCGGGCTCGTTTCGGCTCGCCGCGCTTCATCGGCTCGGCTGTGTTGGACGGGGTCGAGATTGAATAGTAGCGGGCGATTGGATTGAAAACAAAAATAACAACAAGGAGAGATGTTTTATGAAAAAAGGTATGGTGCCGGCTTTAGGTACACCTCTGGATGAGCAGGGTAACCTGTTGGCGGAGAGTTATGAAAAGCAGATCGAGCGCATGATCGAAGCGGGTTCAGTGGCATTGCTTTCCATGGGTTCTATGGGACAGCAGGCTTTTATCCGCAATGAGGTCTGTGTCCGGGTTGCCGAAACGGCGGTTAAAGCTACACGGGGCAGAGTGCCGATTTTTGTCGGTGCTATGGATAACTCCATTGTCCGAGCCAAGCAGCGCGTAGCTTCAATGGAGCATTTGGATATAGAGGCATTCGTGTTTACCACCCCCTACTATGATATTGATACGCAGGCTCAAGTGCTTCATTATTTCCGAGAAGTAGCGGCATCTACAAAGCACGGCATGGTCCTTTATGATCTGCCCAGCGTTACCAAATTCAAGATCACGTATGACATGGTTTGCAGTCTGCGTCGCGATGTTCCCAATCTCATGGGTATCAAGTCGGCCGATCTCAATATGTTGCGCAAAATCAGCCTCAATCCGGAAATGCGCGGAATGAAGATTTACTACTCCGGTCTGGACAGCTTCGACATCGCTTATCTCTGGGGAATCGGCAGCGTACTGGACGGTATGCCGACCTGTACGCCGGTCAATACTGAGAAAATGATGCGGGCTCTCGATTCCGGCGACCGTGCGGAGGCAGCACGCTATCTCGACAATATTATTGCTCTGCGAGATTTCTTCCTGGCCAATGATCTGTGGCCGTGCTACAGTGCCGCGATGAATATGCTGGGCTTTGCCGGCAAACACGCTCCCGACTGGGCGGCTCCGTTGTCCGAGGCAACAGAGGCGGCCGTGCTGGCGGAAATGCAGCGAATAGGCGAGCTGTAAAATAACTTTGAGATTATGGGTGCACATCCTGTCAATTGCTTTTTTCGGATAAAGAGGCTAGAATAAAAATGTGTTTTGTGTGGAGGTGAGATGTCGGCGCCGAGGAGCGGCGGACGGGAGCCGAAACAATAAAAACCAAATAACGCTTTGGAGGAACAATATGCCGCATAAGATTAGTGATGAATGTATTATGTGCGGGGCTTGCGCTGATGCCTGCCCGGTGGAGGCCATTTCCGAGGGCGATACACAGTACAATATCGACCCCGAACTTTGCATTGACTGTGGTGCCTGTACGGATGCCTGCGCGGTCGGAGCTATTTCCGAAGAGTAGAAACGTACGTCACAAAAATAAAAGCGGGACAGACATCGATCTGCCCCGTTTTTTATTTGTTGTTTCTGAATGCCGTCGGTGGCATGCCATAGGTTCGGCGGAATGGGCGCGAGTCGCCGCTATTGGTGTTTGCGATATTCACTCGGCGAGGTTCCGCAGGCACGATTGAAGGCAACGTAGAATTTTTGCCCATCACCGAAGCCGCAGCGCAGAGCGATTTCGGTTATAGGCAAATTGGTTCCGCTGAGCAGACGCTTGGCTGCATCGATGCGTGTCGATAAGAGGAAGTCGGAAAATGTGTGGTTCAGCGTACTGCTGAACAGGGCGCTGAGATAACTGTAGTTTATGTGGAAACGCTCGGAAACGGAGCGTAAACTCAGCCGGGAGTCGCTGTAGTTGCGGAGAATGTAGGTCGTGATTTTGTCCAGTATATGTCCGGAACCCGAGAACTCCGCCGGGAGTATTTCCTTGAGCCGGACAATAGCTCGGACGACCAGGTCGCGACATTCGGTAAGTGTTTGGCCGTCAATGAGCGGCGCTTGCAGTAACAATTCATCCTCGGGCATCAGAGATTGGTAATGCGAATAAATAATGTTGACCAGTTGCTGGCTGAAGTTGTGTGCCGAAACGCGCGATATCCGCTCCGCCCGTTCGCGCAGTCGGTCAAAGATTTCCGCTATATATTTTTCTATATCTTCCAGTATGCCGCGCAAAAACAAGTCATAGATGGTACGGGGTGCGCCGGTCAATATGTCGAGCAGAAAAACATCCGTCTCACGGTCGATGTCATCCGTCGGTATCGCATGAGAAGATAAAATTCTTATGTGATCGAACTTGTCGGAAGTATCGGCAAAAAAGCGTATATGGAAGAATCTCTCTATGCTCAGATTAAAAAATTCCGCGGGGTCGTCTGTATTATTCGGTGCGGCGAGGGCGATGTACAGAGGGACGGGAACACGCTGTCGCAGTGCAGATAAAGCAAGTGCTGTCTCTTCCTGTGAACTCTCAAAAACGGCTACCAAACAGCCGCGATGGCGGAAAATAGAGAGACAGCTGTCGTGTGATTCCAGGCTCTCGGTAAGCTGCGGCCAGGTATTGCTTACCTGGGTCTCCGTCATCATTTCGTTTGCTTCCGGAGCGGGGCAGATCAGGGCGATCTGCCAGTTCCGTGCCTCCTTGCGTAGTTCATCGGTGAGCTCACTGTCACTGCGAAAACTGCTACTGTCGGTCAATATATTGCGGATCAACAAGGCTCGCCACATCGGTTGTCTGTCGAGATTC